>NZ_SMME01000671.1 GCF_009711465.1 Parendozoicomonas verongulae
GCGAAATAGACGCTGGCAAACTTTATCCAGAGCCATACGGAATTTGGGGTACATATTCCTCTTTTGGGCAGGAGTCATATGAGCCTCAAATTGTTCAATCAGATCATACCAATAGGCGGCTTTATCGTGATCTCCCGCGTACATGAACACACCAGCATACTTTAATAATGCTACGAGACACAGAGATGCGGACCAGGTACGAGGGTGATCCCGAAGTGCCTCAAATAACTCCAATGCCAAGGGTTTGAACTTGTCATCAAAATTCTTAATTCGAGTATCCTTCTCAGACACACGCCCGAGTTCTTTAATTGCCTTCTCAAGCTGATCGACTTTTTCCTTATATACCTGCTCAATGTCTCTTCCCATCGGGTGCCTCTCATACCGGCGCGTACCTTCTTCATTCATGCTCCGGGGTCTGTGGCGTGTTTCTGTCTCCCTGAGAAAGCTCTCCCGATGGACAGGGTCACTGCGGCGATGAGAGGCGCGCTCCTGACGAGGGCGCTCGTATTCCGGCATTCGAGATCTGGAATGATAACTGAATCTTTCTGGTACAGAATAAGGTGCAACACGATGATGTGAATACCGAGTGCGTCTCCTGCGAGTATCTTCAGAATCATGTCTTGGTCTGTAGTGCTGTTCGCGCTCTGTAGAAGAGTGCCGTCGTCGCAATGGTGCTGCCATCTCACTCATTCCTCTCATATATTCAGTCAGGGTTGAGAGACATAAGAGAGAGAGAGACGGCAATCGTTAGACATTCATTACTAAATTGTCCTGAAAACTGGCTAAACCATCAGTATATCTAACAATCAAGCCGCATCTTTCTTGCGGATATGGTAATAAAAACGATGCTCCCGCTCTTCCTGAACCAGCAGCTCATGCTCAAGGAAGTTACAAAACTTGGGGATATCGCGGCTGGTGGAAGGGTCGGTGGCAATCACCTCTACAATATCCCCAGCAGCCATTTCCCGAACAGTTTTATGCAGCATCATCACGGGTTCAGGGCAGTTGAGGCCGCAGGTATCGAGAGTTCGGGAAATGGTATAGGACATTACAAAAATACACTTACACTTAAATTTTATGGATTACGGGCGAAACTATCTTTGAAAGATCTTAATAGCCTTGGAAAGATCTTCATAGCCTAATCGGAACCTGCACAGACTTTGATAAGGACTTACCCATGATCAAGGTAATCATAGACCGCACCGTCGCCGAAGGACTGGAACAGCACTACGACCATTGCCTGCGGGAGACCGTATCCCTCATCGAGAGCGCTCAAGGTTTTCTGGGAAGTGAGACTCTGAGGGACATCGAAAATTCCTGCCACCGGGTGACAGTCAGCCTCTGGGATAACATCCAGTGCTGGAGCCAGTGGCTACACTCCGATAATCGCCGGGAACTCCACAGCCGGATTTATCCCCTGCTGGATCATGAGGAAGCAATTACAATTCTCACCCACTAAGCCAACCTTAAACCCATGAGCTCCCAATATCCGCAACGACGTCCATATTCAGGGTGTTATGCAGTCTATGGACATCCCAGAAAGGCGATTCAGGCAATAGCCATTTCGAGCGGAAAAAGACGCCGCCAGACTATGCGAAAGCAATGGTCCGGATACTTATCGTTGGAGGTGCTAACAGGAGAGTCATTCTTATCATCTGTCGGCTATGGCATAAAAGTAGATTGTTCATTCCCATGAAAGCAGCTGAACCTAACTAAGATGATACAGAAAGTGTGCGTCAAACGACCTCCTGCCTTTCGGGAGGCACCACACCCATCGCCTAAACGTCGTAAAGGTGAACACGCTCAGCACCCGACTATTTTTCTTTACCAAGTGTCCCGAAGCCCCGGAACCCAAAAAACCTCAGTGCGCAGATTTGACCTCAGACAAACCGCCCATCAAGTGGTTTCCGTCAATGTCAATACGCCAACTCATCCGCTCACCGCAAGACAAGTCGCAAACATTATTGCTCTCAACATTGAAGACTACTGGGCATCCCCTTCCACAGACTCCGACATATGCGGCACATTTGGTGCGGTGCGTGTAGCCTGTACACCTCAATATCAGGATGCAGATAAATTCATCGTAAAAACCAATCTAAGAGTCAGCGATGCCAGAAATTTTCTGGAAGAAGCGCAGCTTATGAGCCGATTGCAACACCCTAATATTGTCGCCTGCGTCGGATACTCCTATATGTCAGATGATAATCTAACACTTATTCTCATGCCCAAACTGGAACAAAGCCTGACCAGCTGGTTGAATAATATCGAATCATCAGTACACAAGCCCACTACAGCATGTCGATTTCTCATCTTCGAAGGTTCCGCAAGAGGACTGCAATACATCCACTCGAAAAAGTTTGTTCATCGGGATTTAAGCTCCAACAACCTCATGCTTCGCGGGGATGGGCATGCTCAGATCATTGACTTTGGCAGGACCCTGCCAGTGAACGCCACAAACCCGAATATCCTTTGTGAACATGGCGACAGGGTATGGAAATACTTTGGAAATACTCTCAATATCACTCTGAGCAAAGCAGATACCAGACTCCCCCCCGAATTTTTCTATGGTAAAAAAGTGGAATACTCTGGGGATATTTTCAGCTGGGGACTGATTCTTCTTCAAATTCTGCAGAGCTCGCTGATTCCCTACGCCTGGACCAACGCCCCACAATGCCAGTTTAATCTCGACTGCCCAGCAGGTTGTAACCATTTCAGCAGGAAACACACATCCCTCAACGACCTTCGCAGCTGTATCTCCCATCCTCACATGCGGATCCTCGACAACTCACTACCGGCCCATGACCGTGTCGTGTACAAATCTCTCCTGAAACTGGCTTGTGACTCACTGAACCTTGCCCCTGAACAACGGCCAGAATCCATGGGTATTATTCTGGAAAATCTGAAAGCCATCAAAACCAAAGGCCTTACCCAGAAAGAGCGCATTATGGCTATGAAACGAAAACTCGCACAGCCTTTGCCGCTGAAACCAAATGTTCTTCATGAGAAAAACCAGAAGCCTTGCGAGGCTTGAGATCGTGGTTACCATCCACCAGCCAGACAATCTCCACATGATCTGACAAGTTGTATTCCACCACTGTTTCCTGATTTCCCATGGCATCCCGCTCGCCCTGCACAATCAGCACCGGCAGCTCGATACCCTGAAGGTGTTCCACACGGGGCTTCTCCGGTTTACCGGTGGCATAGAATGGATATCCAAGGCACACAACACCGTTCACCCCTGCCACACCTTCAGCAGCCACCAGCGTGGCCATGCGCCCGCCCATGGATTTCCCGCCGATAAACAAAGGCACACTATCAACCGTGTTCTGGATATCGGCAATCACCTCCCGCCAGCACGCCAGAAGTTTAGGTGCACGATCGGGCGGCCGCTTCTTACCATGGAGTCGTCGCTCAACCATGTAAGGAAACTCAAACCGCACAACTGTCACGCCCCGTTCTGCCAGACGCTCCGCAACATCCGTCATAAAAGCATGATCCATCGGTGCACCGGCACCATGAGCAAGTATCAGC
>NZ_SMME01000109.1 GCF_009711465.1 Parendozoicomonas verongulae
CGAACATCTCCGGGATGCACACGCTAAGAGTCCACAAGCGCACTCACACAAGGGACAGGAACAGGCCCTTCGTCTGTGACCAGGACGGATGCAACCGGGCTTTCACCCAATCCGGTCATCTCACCGTCCACAAGCGCACCCACACAGGGGACAAGCCCCCTATGCCTGTGACCAGAGCGGGTGCTACAAAGCGTTTAGCTCATCCAGTGATCTCACCAAACACAAGCGGACCCACACACGGGTCAAGCCCTACGTCTGTGA
>NZ_SMME01000222.1 GCF_009711465.1 Parendozoicomonas verongulae
CAAGCGCACCCACACAGGGGACAGACCCTATGTCTGTAACCAGTGCAACCAGGCTTTCACCCAATCCAATATACTCAGCGCCCACCAGCGTATCCACACAGGGGAGAAGCCCTTTATCTGTGACCGGTGCAACAAGTCTTTCACCCAATCTGGTCATCTCGCCAAACACAAGCGCACCATGCACAATAGGAACGATGAGTGACCCGGTCTGCCGACTGGTGGGAGCTCCACCTTTGAGTGGCATATCCAGCGTAGTGAAGCTGTCTTTCTCATGGCCGAGTGTCAGGACATTAGTTTGGTCACTTATCTTTCCTATTGTGCATAGTGCGCTTGTGTTTGGTGAGATGGGCGGATTGGGTGAAAGACTTGTTGCACCCGT
>NZ_SMME01000287.1 GCF_009711465.1 Parendozoicomonas verongulae
GGTCATCCGTGGATCATGGTCAAGAGTCTGGAAAACTTTTGTGCAACTCATATATGGTACGGGAAGCTGCTCATAGTTTGTCCTGCTGTCCAGTGTTGTTATGTAAGGCTGTGGCAATTGAGCCTGTGTATCCATAGCATCTGTTAGCTGAGTACTGACCTCCGGCTCGCTCTGGCAATAGCTGGCAACAGGCTGCTGCTCATAATTTGTCCTGCTGTCCAGTGTTGTTATGTCAGGCCGTGGCAACTGCGCCTGTGTATCCATAACATCGGGTAGCTGAGTGCTTACCTCCGGCTCGTCCTGACAATAGCTGTTAACAGGCTGTTTAAAAACATCCAGGAGTTCCTGCCAGCAGGCAGGCCAGTTGATCCCGGTTTCAAAGTCCATAACCTCCATCAATCTCGCTGCTTCTTCCAGGTAAGGCTGATTGACTTTTATCGCCAGAGTCATGCTCTGAACCGTGTCCAGAGGAAAAATCTGTT
>NZ_SMME01000675.1 GCF_009711465.1 Parendozoicomonas verongulae
GGTATCAAGGGGTTTCGTGCGTTTTCCCTGCACTTGTTGCCTTAGCAAATAAGTTGGCCAGGATTGCCTGGGCAGTGATGATGAGAGGAAAAGTGTTTGATTTCGCGAAGTTTTAAGCCGGTTTTGCAATGGTGAGTATGATGACGAAAACGGTCAGACCACTGGGTTGAAAACCTGATACGGGACTCAGCAGTTATGATGCTGTAAGTTTTTTTAGGACAACCCAGAGCGGATCTCATCGTAGAGCGGGATGCGTGGAGCCTCCCAGTAAAGACTCCGAATACATTAGCGCAGACCAACCCCGTTATCATAAATTGTCATTGCAAAAACGGGGCGGACCATACATTGTCCCGTACATAGCGCTTTTGCACATGGGTAATCATAGGAAAATTTATTAGAATGAAAGAAAAAACTAATGTTCTAGTAACTGGGGCAACAGGTTTTATTGGAAAATCTGTATTGAGTCACTTGCTAGGATGCGAGCGATTTAACGTAGAGGTAGCTTTGCGGTCAAATTACTACTTTGATCTTTGCAAAGCGTATTTTGTTGGTGATATCAACAAAGACACATTTTGGCTAGAAGCACTGACTAATCAATCACTTGTTATACATATAGCTGCTCGAGCTCATGTCATGAAAGGTGAAATTTTAGACCCGTTGATCGAGTACCGTCGTGTTAATGTAGACGGTACGTATAATCTTGCCCGCCAAGCGGCTGCAGCGGGTGTAAAACGCTTTGTATTTATCAGTTCAATTGGCGTGAATGGAAGTGTTAATACTAACCCGTTCACGGAGAGTGATGACCCTAGTCCAACCAAACCCTATGCCCAGTCAAAGTTGGAAGCAGAACAGAGGTTGTGGGATGTTTATCGAGATACTGGCATGGAGATTGTAATTATCCGACCGCCACTCGTCTATGGGCCTAGTGCTCCAGGTAATTTTGGACGACTTGTAAGTTTAGTTGAAAAGGGTATTCCAATGCCATTCGGTGCTATTTATAATCGACGCTCATATATAGCTTTGGATAATTTGGTTCATCTTATTATCACCTGTATGGAGAACCCTGCAGCTGCTAATCAAATATTTTTAGCTAGTGATGGGGATGACTTATCCACAACGGAGTTCTTACGTAGGGTTGCATTCGCGATGGGTAAACCATCGCGGCTGATATCGGTGCCGAGCTTTTTACTGATGCTTGGTACAGCAATACTCGGAAAAAGAGATTTATCTCAACGCTTATTCGGTTCCTTACAGATCGATATTTCTAAAGCACGCAACCTACTTGGCTGGGAACCACCGATATCTGTTGATGAAGGTTTACGTCGGTGTTTTGATAAAAGTGATAGTAAGGAGGTTACCAATTGATTCGCTTTTTTGATGTTGTTTTTTCATTCCTTGGGTTGTTGTGTGGTTTTCCTATTTTGTTAGCTTTAACTATTATCGGTTTTTTTGACACCGGATCACCTATTTTTACCCAGAAGCGTGTAGGTAAAGGAAAGCAACCTTTTATTTTGGTAAAATTTCGCACGATGAAAGTTGATACAGCTTCTGTTGCTAGCCACTTGGCCAGCGCATCATCCATTACCCCCTTTGGGCGTTTTTTACGTGGAACTAAGTTAGACGAATTGCCGCAGCTATGGAATGTACTCAAAGGTGATATGAGTTTAGTAGGACCACGCCCTGGTTTATTCAATCAGGAAGAGCTGACCTTAGCACGTGAGAAGTGTGGAGTTTTTGATGTGAGACCAGGAATCACTGGCTTGTCACAAGTCAATGAGATCGATATGTCCACCCCGGATCTTTTGGCTCAAACCGATGAAAAAATGATCGCTACGTTAACGTGGCGTGATTATTTTAGATATATTTTTCTTACAGTAGCGGGAAAGGGGAGTGGGGATAGGGTTAAATAAAACCCTTCAAATTTGCAAAACTTCATATCCCTGATATGAAAAAATAAATCCTATCCTAGGTTAGCTATGCGCCAAATTCTATTATCCCTCCCTCGAGCCAAAAAAAGACTTGTCGGATTATCGTTTGATACTGCCGCCATACTAGGTTGCCTTTGGTTGTCTTTTTACATTCGCCTAGGTATTGCAGACTCCCCTAACCACTACTTTACATCTTACCTTTTAGCAGTATTTGTAACGCTGCCCTTCTTAATTCGAATGGGCTTATACAGGGCTGTGCTCCGCTATATGGGGTCAGACTCCATAATCAACATCCTAAAAGCATGCTCTTACGCAACACTGTGCTTGATGTTGGCTGGCTTTGTCTCAGGGCAAAGCGTACTCCCTCGTTCTATCCCATTTATATACTGGTTGCTGTTGTTACCAACAATGACAATATCCAGATACATCATGCGTGCATGGCTGCTTGGCGATACCATTGCAGATATTTTCCCTGAATTCTTCCCCCAGAGAAAAGGACATACCACACATGGTGTCCCCGTTGCTATTTACGGAGCTGGTGCAGCAGGTGTACAGCTAATGTCTGCACTGGATAAAGGCATTGAATATCAACCTGTAGCTTTTCTGGACGATAAGAGAGACAACACAGGTCGTGCAATTCAAGGAAGGAAAATCTATGGCCCCAAACACTTTGAGCAGATGACACGAGAGTCGGGGGCACAGGAAATCTTACTGGCCATACCTTCAGCCACCCGCTCCAGGCGAAAAGAAATAGTTCAGAGTCTGGAGAAGTTCAGCCTACCTATTCGTACAGTTCCTGCCATGGCTGATCTTGCCAGCGGAAGAATGCGAATGCAGGAAATTCAGCAGGTTGATATTGGGGATGTTCTGGGAAGGGAAGAGGTTGCTCCAAGAGAGGATCTGCTTGCCAAGTACATTACTGGCAAAGTCGTGATGGTCACTGGAGCAGGAGGCTCCATTGGATCAGAGTTATGTAGACAAATTCTCAGGCTTCAACCCATGTGCCTGGTACTTTATGAGCACTCGGAGTTCAATTTGTATGCTGTAGAGCAAGACACTCTTAAAATGCAAAGAACCCTTGAGGAGTGTGCCGACACACAGGTGGCGGCTGTACTTGGCTCGGTAAATAATCCACCACGCCTTATCGAAACCATGAAGCGTTTCTCTGTGCAAACGGTTTATCATGCGGCGGCTTACAAGCATGTGCCTATGGTGGAACACAACATCGAGGAAGGAATAAGAAATAATACAGTGGGTACACTTTATGCTGCCCAAGCTGCTGTTCTGACACAGGTTGAGAGATTTGTCCTCATTTCAACAGATAAAGCTGTCAGGCCTACTAATGTCATGGGGGCATCGAAGCGACTGGCTGAAATGGTACTTCAGGCTATTGCAGGCGAGGCAGAAGTCAGCCTGTATGATGCAGAAAAGTTCGGCGCAAGCTGTCGTGAGAGCATTCCTGTTAATACCTGCTTCACAATGGTCCGTTTTGGTAATGTGCTGGGATCCAGCGGTTCTGTGATCCCATTGTTCAGAGAGCAAATTCGGTTGGGTGGGCCAATTACTGTCACGCACCCCGATATCAACAGATACTTTATGACTATCCCTGAGGCTGCGCTTTTGGTTATCCAGGCAGGGGCAATCGCCAGGGGGGGAGAGGTGTTTGTGCTCGATATGGGGCAGCCT
>NZ_SMME01000079.1 GCF_009711465.1 Parendozoicomonas verongulae
ATAAGGCAAACATGTGTCATGTGTCTCCGGGTAAGGAAGCTTCCCCTCATATCCACTGTTCTCCCTTGCCTTGTGGAGAGCGGCTTCCTTCCCGGTTTCCGCATTTAAGTGCCTGGTTACGTGAGCATTGCAGAGAGCTTCAGGTGCGAACTGACGATGATAGACCTGCGGATTTGTATGGCATATACACGCTAAGAGTCCACACAAGCGAGAGGCCCTTTGTCTGTGACTTTGAGGGGTGC
>NZ_SMME01000795.1 GCF_009711465.1 Parendozoicomonas verongulae
AGCAGTGTAGTAGAGATTTTGGAGTCTGTTTACTTAGTTTAATGCACTATTTTCCAAGAGTATTGCACTGTTTTCCAACTATATTGCACTATTTACCAACACTATTGCCTATCTCACAGTTTAGGGCTTCCAGATTGTCATAAACCGCGCCAAGGATTCCCCACTTATTTTTCACCCACTCAGGGGCTAGAAGGTATTGGTGTACACCGGAACCTGTCAGACGATGGAAAAGAAGGTCGTCCGGTGCGGTGGTAATAATCTCAGTCAGTACTCTGACATAGTCCTCCATCGTAAGTTCCTCAATTTCACCACGCTTCCATTGCTTAGCCATTTCGGTGCCTTTCACAATATGCAGAGGGTGAACTTTGATAGCCCGTACGCCAAGGTCGAGCACCTTACGGTAGCTGATAAGGGTGTCTTCTGGCTTTTCACCGGGCAGGCCCATAATCAGATGGGTGCAGATATTCAGATCAAACTTACGGGAGCGGATAATGGCATCTTCGTAATCGGCAAAGGTATGGCCACGATTGATACGCTCCAGAGATTCATCAAAGCTGGACTGCAGACCCAGCTCCAGCCAGATTTCATAGCCCTGCTCCTGATAGCTGGCCAGCAACGCAAGAACCGGGTCCGGTACACAGTCTGGGCGGGTGCCAACACACAGGCCGATCACATCCGGTTCAGCCAGTGCAGCATCATAGAGCTTCTTTAAATCCCGCAGATCGCCATAGGTGTTTGAATAGGACTGGAAGTACGCCAGAAACTTACGGGCTTTACGCACCTTGGTCACTTTCTCGCGAGCTGAAGCCAGTTGCTCAGCTACAGACAGTTCGCTGTTGGTGCTGCCGGGGCTGAAGGAGCGGTTGTTGCAGAAGGTACAGCCACCGATGCCTTTGGCTCCGTCACGGTTGGGGCAGGTGAACGCCGCATTCACAGACAGCTTATGGATGTGCTCTCCATACTTGTGCTGGAGGTAGCGACCAAATGTATTGACGTGACGGGTAAGATCCATAAATCAGCATTCACAAAGATAACCGGGAGCGCGGACGTTAACTGTTATTTGGCTGGCGGACTATGAGGAAAAATGCGGAAGAGGATGGGGGAGCAGGCAGGGCTGCTCCCGAAAACGTCAGGATTGTTTGCGTATTTTTTCGAGCATCTCTTTTACGATCTTTTTCGCGTCACGCTCACAGGCCTGGCGCGTTTTGGGCGTAAGGGCAGGAACACCCTTCTGATCGATGATTTTGCGTGCCAGCTTGCGGGCAACAATGGCAACCACTTCATCCATGAAGTTGTCGTCGAAAATATTGCGGTCAACAAACTGCAGTTGCACCAGCATTTTTTCCCGGCGCTTTCCTTGCTCGTTGAAATGAATAGCGAAATCGCCACTGTCTGATGTGCTCTGACTGATAGTCAGAGTAAAGTGCTCGCCGCTCATGGCCATTCGCCTCTGTAATCTCATAACCAGATTTGTCGGCATGGCGGCAGGGCACTTTATGGAGAATTCATTTGAGAGCTCACCAAAAGCTGAGTTTTACTCCACAGACAGGTAGCGTGTCATTGTCAGATCCCGTGGATTGTCGTACCAGCCTTTAACCTTTGGACTCACCAGAGAGGGAGAAACGTAATAGTAAAGAGGCACAATAGGGGAATCTTTGGCGAGAACCTTCTCCATTTCAATGAACAGTTGTTGTCGATCGGCGTTGGGGGTATTCATTTTTTTCAGCAGCGCGTCATAAATCGGGCTTTGGTATTTTGGCTTGTTGCTGCTGTTGGTGCTGCCAAAGATGGTGTACATACTGGCCGGATCATTGAAATCGGCTACCCAGGATGCCCGGGCTACATCAAAATCCTGCTGACGAATACGGGAGATAACAGATTTCCACTCCATATTTTCCAGAGTCACCTCAACACCAAGATTGGCTTTCCACATATGGGCAGCCGCAATAGCAATTTTCTGACGGGATTCGCTGGTGTTATAAAGCAGGGTCAGCTTTAAAGGATGTGCTTTGCTGAAACCTGCTTCCCGATACAGGGCTCTGGCTTCGGCAAGGCGGGCGTTGCGAGCCTTGACCTGCGCTTCAGGTGTATAGGCAGGCATACCGTTCATATAGGGAGGTACGAAATTGTAAGCGGAAACCTGTCCTTCGCCCAGTACCTTCTCTGTGATGAGATCACGGTCAAGAGCCAAAGACAGGGCTCTGCGTACACGAGGGTTGTTAAACGGCGCTCGACGGGTATTAAAGGCATAGTACTCTGTGCCCAGCATGTGGGTAACATGCAGTTCATCCGGGCGGCTGGATGTCAGCTTCTTGTAGTAGCCATCAGGAATGTTTCGTGTCATATCCAGATCACCGGCGCGATAGCGGTTAAAGGCAGATGTTGCCGATGGGAGCGGGTAGTAGGAGACACTCTTCACACTCAGGGAATCGTATTCGGGATATTTTGGATTCGCGACCAGATCGATTTTCTCATTCACGATCCAGTCTTTCAGCTGATACGGACCATTGGTGACGATGTGCTGGGGGGAAGTCCAATTGTGCCCGTACTTTTCTACAACGCTTTCAGGCTGTGGGTACAGTACAGGTGTTACCAGCATTTGCACCAGCCAGGGGACTGGCTTTTCCAGTTGTACTGTCAAAGTGTGTTGATCCGGCGCGGACACACCAAGAGTATCGGGCTTCATGTCTCCTTGAATAATGGCATGTGCATTCTTGATCGCCATCATCTCGATGTACCAGGCATAAGCGGCACCGGTACCAGGAGTGACAGCCCGTCGCCATGCACGGACAAAGTCGGCTGCCACAACCGGGCGACCGTCAGACCACTGGCTCTGGCGCAGGTGGAATGTCCAGGTCAAACCATCGGCAGATTGTGCCCAGCTCTTTGCCTGAGCGGGCACGATATCCCCCTTGTTGTCCCGGTGAACGAGACCGTCAAACAAATCACCGGCAATGAGCATGCCCGGCAGAGTGTGGATGAGCTGCGGGTCCAGAGACTCCGGCTCGGCGGCATTGGCCCTGTTCAGGTGAGGGAGAGGGTCTTTTGACTGTGAGGCTCCAAATGCACTCCCCGTCACCAGAACAGACAGTGAAATCAGCAAACTCAGAATAAGTCTCATTGGGTATCTCTGTGTAGGTAGCTAGTCTTATAAACAGCCATGAAAATTGCAGGTATGCATACTAAAGTACCTGTCATCTGACATATAGCCAAATGGAATGAGTGACTCTGGCTAAAATCGTGTCAAAAACTATTTCAGCAAAGGGAGAGGCATATGAGCTCAGTCAACCCCGGCATTCAACCCGGTACCGGACCTTCTCAGGGCGTGCCCGGCAGTGCACCTGCGGGCCCCGAAGGTAAAGTGTCTGGTGATGATGCCCAGGCTTTCGACAGCGCTATGGAAAAAGGCACTGATGGAAAGGTGAAAAAAGAGGGCGATCAGGAAGAGTTGCTGACCCCTGAAGAACAGTTGCGAAAAATGATGTCTCAACAGGTAGTTCAACAAATCTCAGAGAGGTCGAAAGAGTTCAGCCAAGAGGTCAAAAAGAACTTCGAAGGCTAAGTCTCTTTAACGATCGACTGGAATAGACTTCCCTTCATTGTCGATGGCCACGTAGGTAAAAATACCTTCGGTGACTTTGGTTCTCTCACCCGAATAAGGCAGGCCCTTGCTCCACACCTCAATGCGGATACGCATGGAGGTGCGCCCTACCCGCACAATATCGGTATAGCAGCACACCACTTCTCCTACGGCCACGGGGTGGTGAAAGCTCATAGACTCAATGGCCACTGTTGCCACCTTTGCGTGACAGCGATCCTTTGCAGCCAGCCCCCCGGCCATGTCCATTTGGGACAGCAGCCAGCCACCAAATATATCGCCATTGGGATTTGTGTCTGCTGGCATGGCTAATGTGCGCAGAGACAGCTCTCCTCGTGGTGTGGTCATAGCGGGTGCTCCAAAAGAGTTAAAGTATGATTTGAGGCAAGCCTAGTTGATTTGTGGTTTAACCCTCAATGCGGTGTTTTACCGATTCTGAGCTTTTTTGACATAAGTACTCGCCGAGTACTTCTGAGGGTTATAAAAACATACTAAAGTAATGGCATCTCAGGAAGCATCAGCTTTTAAGGTATTTTCTTGGTAATCTCCTCCTAAAGAACTTTGCAGATTCGAACGTATGAATATTGTTGATGGATGGTTGGTAGGCGATGACTCACATACCGTGGAACACTGCCCCAGCCCAAACTGTAATGAGCGACCGGAAAATGCTGATGTCGAGCTGCTGGTGATTCATAATATCAGCCTGCCCCCCGGCTCCTTTGGTGGCCCCCATATTCATGAGCTGTTCACCAATACTCTTGATCCGAATCTCCATGAATATTTTTCAGCGATTGCCCATTTGGAAGTCTCGGCCCATATCCTGATACGCCGTGATGGTTCTGTCACTCAGTTTGTTCCTTTTCATCAGAGAGCCTGGCATGCAGGTGTTTCATCTTGGCAGGGGAGCCAAGGCTGTAATGATTTCTCCATCGGTATCGAGCTGGAAGGTACAGACGATATGCCCTACGAGGCTGCTCAGTATCAGAGGCTTCAGGATATTACAAAGCTGCTTTTGAAGGTGTACCCGAAATTGACAGCTGAAAATATCGCTGGACACTGTGATATTGCCCCCGGTCGGAAAACTGACCCCGGTCCTGCTTTTCAGTGGAAAGAGTACATTTCCGGCCTTTCTTAAGGCCAATTGCTGGCTATAGTGCTTAGACGGGCAGCACACAAAGCTGCCTTTTTTGTCGAAGCATGGAGGCGGTTGTGCTGAATCTGGATGTACTGAAAGAAGTGGTTGGAGATGATCCGGCTCTGATGAAAGACATGCTAAACCAGTTTATTGAAACCACCCAGGCGGACATGCAGAACCTTCAGGATGCGCTCGTTGCCGCCAATAGCCGGGATGTTGCCAGCCTGGCCCACAGGATCAAAGGTTCCTGTTTTGTTATTGGTGCGTCAGCTCTTGCCGAGATTGCCGACACTCTTGAGCAGGACGGCAGAAAAGACCGCACCACAGACTTTCCTGTTCTCTCCCAGAAGGTCTCCAGCGCATTTCAGGATGTGCGTCAGGCGATTGAGAATCTGTAAGCCGCGGTCACAGCCGCCTTCCTAAACCCCCTACCCGTGTTATGATGGCGCGAGAGACTCTCACGATCAGATAACGAAGTATTCCCATAAACATGAGTTCTGACAACGGTCGAGATCAAAAGCTTGTGCAGCATCTCGAAGGATGTGCCTGTGAACAGCACGGTTCACTGCAAAAGCTTTACACCATTACATCTGCGCATCTATTTGCTGTCTCTCTGCGTATTCTCAAAGACAGAGAGCAGGCTGAGGATTGTCTGCAGACTGCTTACATCAAAATCTGGAAGAATGCGGGCAGCTACAACATTGCCAAGGCACGCCCCATGACCTGGATGAATACGATTGTGCGCAACACTGCGTTGGATATGCTCCGGCGAAAAAAGGTGCAGGAAGTGAGCGACGATGACCAACTTGCGCAGGTTGCAGATAACTCACCCAGCCACGATGAACAGCTAGCCTTGTCTCGCAACAGTGAAAGTATGCACCGTTGCCTTGCAAACTTGTCTGATCAGCAAAAAGTCTGCATCGAGCTTGCCTATTTTGAAGGGTTGACTCATCAGGAAATGGCAGAGCAACTGGAATATCCCTTAGGCAGTGTAAAAACCTGGATAAGAAGAGGACTGGCGAGGTTAAGGACATGTCTGAGTGGAATCTAAGCGATCCTGTAGATCGCAACGAAGCAGCTGTAGAGTATGTTCTTGGACTGCTGTCGCCTATAGAAAAGGCACGTTTTGAAGCACTCCTGAAGGTCAGTCATGAAGCACAGCAGGATGTGTGTGACTGGCAGGAGCATTTGAATGTTCTGAACGAAAACCTTGTCCCCGAGAAGCCTTCTGCCAAAGTCTGGAAAAACATCCACCGTGAACTCAAACCGGAATCTTTCTGGAGCAACCTGCGTTTTTGGCAGGGAGCCAGTGCCAGTATGGCTTTGGCAGTGGTGCTCTCTCTGGTGTTCTGGTTTAAAGGTAGTTTTTCAGGCACCGGCATGGATTATGTGTACGTTGTTCAGGCCGGTGAACAGACCGAGTGGATTGTGAATGCTTCCCTTAATAAGGAAAAGATCTTTGTGGAAGCAGCGCAGCCGGCGATCCTGCCTGAAGGTAAGGTGTGCGAACTCTGGCTGATGGTGGCCGGCCGTGAGCCGGTATCATTAGGTATCCTTCCCAAGATGGGTGTGAGTGAAGTCCCTATTCATCCGGAATGGCGCGAGGCTCTGAAAAGCTCATCTTTGGTGATCACACTTGAGAAGCCGTCGGGTGCACCTAATGGGTATGAAATGGGGCCGGTGATGAAGAAAGGTCAGTGGACGCCTGTAAATAAACCATCCGATTACTTTTAGTGTGTTAGCGATATTCTACTGAAAAACCTCACAGTGATAACGTAAACACTGGAGGCTTTTCGGCCATTCGCTGTTCTCTAACCCTGCTTTTTTCTTGAGATGGGAGAGAAATTCTTTTTTATCCGGTAATTGTTTCCAAACCTGGGGTAAGAACGTGGCTCTGTGCCCTTTGCCATCATCAATGATTAAACCATCAATATAAGGTTGAAGCTGGTTGAGAAGGTCTGCTTCATCTCTCACATGCATGGGCATGACGGGGCTGAGGATGGATACTTCAACCGTTATCGAGTCAAACTCTGCCTCAGTTAGTGGCGGAAAGCGTCGATCGTACAGAGCTGCAGATACAGCATTGTGAACAATGTCTTCTTTGAGTGGACGATAGGCATCCAGTGACCCGATGCAGCCACGTAACTGGCTACCTTTGTGCAGGCTGATAAAACAGGCGCGTACTTCTGTCAAATAGAAAGGCTCCTGTGAAAATTGACACAGAATCTGCTGTTCAGTTCTTCCTTGAACAGCCATTTGAATCGCACTTTTTGTCAGAGCCAGAATCTGTTGTTTTTCGTTATCAGAGTACACGGCAGAGTATCCGTTTTGATAGGATCATCAACGAATGGCAAAGGCGCCGTAACCGACAACGCGATCGTGTGAGCCTGCGGTATCGCCAGAGTTACGAATATCGAGAGTTTCCACGGTCATACCTTTTTCTTTGGCTAATGAAAGCAGCCCATTTAAAGGGTGGCATCCACAGGCTTGATCACCCGTTAAAGAGCTTTGCAAATCTTTTATGTTGTTTGCAGTGTGTTGGTCAATGGTTTGCGCCTCATGATAAGTGTGAAAATGGCTCAGGTCGGTGCTGATGATGATCAGTGTTTCTGGCCCGCCCCACACAGATTCCAGTACTTCAGAAACGGCCATACTGTCCGCTTCGCCAACAACCAGTGGCAGCAATTTAAAGTCGGGCAAACATACCTGAAGAAAAGGCAGTTGAACTTCCAGGGAATGTTCCAGTTCGTGGGCGGCTTCCAGCACTTGTACCTGACTGAAAGAAACAAGACGTTCTGCCAATTCCGAATCAATTTCGATGGCACCCAAAGGCGTATGGAAAACAGAACTGCCGGGCAGTGCTAAACCGTGAAGCTGTGTGCGGTGGGAAGGGCCGAGCAGAATGACCCGTTCGACAGGATGTGGATAACGCTCCAATAGTTTGTAGGCTGAAGCGGCAACTTCACCGGAATAGATATAGCCCGCATGGGGAACAATCAAAACCCGGGATGAAAAATCTGGCTCAGAGGCTTCTGCCAGAAAATGGGTAATGGCATCTTTCAGGGCTGTTTTATTTGCCGGATAGAATGTACCGGCGACAGCAGGCTGTCGTACAGACATCATCTCAATCCTATTCGGGGGCTGTATAATTATAGGAGGAGATAGCCTCTGCAGGAGGTTAATTATGAGAAATTCATTATTAGACAAACGGCTTAAATCCCCTCCGGATTTCTGGCCCACTGAATATTGGCACCCACTTGCGGATGGACGCATTCAGTGTGACCTGTGCCCAAGAGCCTGCAAGCTCCGTGAAGGGCAACAGGGGCTGTGCTTTGTTCGAGCCTGTCACAATCAGAGTATTGTGCTTACCAGCTATGGTCGCTCCAGTGGGTTTTGTATCGACCCTATAGAAAAGAAACCACTCAATCACTTTTTGCCGGGAACACCGGTTCTTTCCTTCGGCACCGCAGGTTGTAATCTCGCTTGTAAGTTTTGCCAGAACTGGGATATGAGTAAATCCAGGGAGATGGATACGTTGGCAGATCAGGCTATGCCCGAACAGCTGGTGGCAAGGGCTGCCGAGATAGACTGCCGGAGTCTGGCGTTTACCTACAACGATCCAGTCATCTTTTTGGAATATGCGCGAGATGTGGCGATAGCCGCACGGGAACAAGGTATTCGCTCTGTGGCAGTATCTGCGGGGTATGTGACTGAAAAGCCTAGAATAGAATTCTTCCACTATATGGACGCTGCCAATATAGATTTGAAAGCATTCACGGAAAACTTTTACAAAAAAATCTGTGGTGGCTCGTTAGCACCGGTTCTGGAAACATTGAAGTATCTCAAACAGGAAACGAATGTCTGGTTTGAGATAACCACATTGCTGATACCGGGAGAAAACGACAGTGAACGTGAGCTGGATGAAATGACTCTCTGGATTCGCGAGCACTTGGGCAAGGATGTTCCTCTGCATTTTACGGCCTTTCATCCCGACTGGAAAATGATGTCTCACCCTCACACCCCTGCTATAACCCTGACCCGCGCAAGAGAGATCGCACTCAAAAATGGTTTGCACTATGTGTACACCGGAAACGTTCACGACAGCCGCGGTGGAAGTACATGGTGCTCAGAGTGCGGTAAACGTCTTATAGAGCGGGATTGGTATACCTTGGGAGAGTGGAATTTGGATGCAGCGGGATGTTGCCGTCATTGTGGGAAACATCTGCCGGGTGTGTTTGAGAGCGAACCGGGTATATGGGGCGCCCGTCGTGTACCTGTGAGAATGGTATGAAATGAAATCTTGTACTACTTTTTCTGTGATTTTCGTTTGATATTCGGACAAGCAAAAAATTGAAATTTTTTTCGTTTTTCTGGGAACTTTTCAAGGTAACCAGTGTCTGAGTATATGAGAGGGCGATAACGTAACCCTTTCGAAGTTTCCTTGTGTGTGTGATGTTTTGGCTTTGTTGGTGTGTGGCAAAGTCAGATATTTTAGCCCCGCCTCGTTCCCCCGAGCCGGGGTTTTCTTTTGCCTGCTCCCCGCAGAGCGCAGGGAGCAAGGTCATCGGTTAGTTGTTTTCTTTTGACAGTTCTGCAATTTCCATAAGACGTGTAAGAACGCGCTCGTTCAGACTGTTCTTCGGGTACTTACCACGGCTATTCAGTGCGCCTGGCTTCATACCTGTAAGAATCTCTAACGCTTCTTCCACATGGGATACCGCATGAACGCTAAACTGCCCCAGCTTGACAGCTGCAAGAACTCGCTCACTCAGCATCAGGTTACGCACGTTAGCGGTAGGGATAATAACCCCTTGATCACCGGTTAGGCCCCGTGCGTTGCAAAGATCAAAGAAACCTTCAATTTTTTCATTCACACCACCAATTGCCTGTACTTCACCATGCTGGTTCATGGATCCGGTGATGGCCCAGGACTGCTTGATGGGAACGCCTGTGAGCGCAGAGAGCAGGCAGCACAGTTCCGCCATGGAGGCACTGTCACCATCGACATAGCCGTAAGACTGCTCCATCGCCAGGCTGGCAGAAATGGCCAGCGGGAACTTCTGAGCATACTTGGCACCCAGATAACCTGTCAGAATCATCACACCTTTTGAGTGAATGGCCTGACCCAGCTGCACTTCCCTCTCTACATCCACAATGCCCTGAGAGCCAGGATATACAGCCGCCGTAATACGGGCAGGGGAGCCAAAGCTGGTATCGCCGATGGAGAGTACTGTGAGTGCATTGATTTTGCCCACGGCTTCACCATCGGAATCAATCAATACACTGCCTTCCAGCACTTCCTTGAGAATCTCCTTACTGACCCGACCTGTGCGCTCAGCCTTGGCTGCCAGCGCTTTGTCCACATGGATATGGGTGATCTTGCGGCCACGAGTATCACGTCGGATAAAGTCTGCCTCTGCCAGCAGGTTGAACAGGTCACCAATATGAGCAGACAGGTGACGTTTATGTTCTGCAAGGCGGGAGCTGTATTCCACCATACGGGCAACAGCCTGTGCTGTGAGTGGCGGATAGCCTTCATCGCTGGCTCGAGTGTGGAGAAGGCGTGCGAAGGAGTGAGTGGTTTCTGGCGTACGTTCAAGGTGACCATCAAAATCCACCAGAACACGGAACATTTCGTGGAAATCCGCATCCAGTTCCTGCAGGAGGTAGTAAATCTGGCGGGAGCCCAGCAGTACAATTTTTACATTTAGAGGGATGATTTCCGGATTCAGGGTGATGGTGTTAACCAGGCCCATTTCGCTGGCAGGAGACTCGATCTTGAGCTGTTTTTCTTTCATAGCCCGTTTAAGTGCTTCCCACACAAACGGCTCTTCCAGTAGTTTGGCGGCTTCCATAACCAGATAACCACCGTTAGCCCGGTGCAGACTACCTGAGCAAATCTGGCGATAGCTGGTGAGCAGAGCGCCCATCTCAGTGGTGTATTCAATACGGCCAAACAGATTGCGGTAGCTGGGGTGGGTTTCAAAAACCACAGGCGCGTGGTCATTTTCCTTGTGTCCAACAACAATATTGGGCACATACATATCCCGCAGCAAGTTGCGCTTGCCTGCATCTTCCTTGAACTCAATGCCACGTTCATCAGCCAGATGCTCCACAACGGCTTTGTGGAGATCAGTTTTCATCGCTTCCAGGTATTCAGTGACCCCGGCGTAGCGGCCATACTCCTTTTGTAGTGACTTCAGCAGCGGCTCAAGAGCTTTGTCGATAGCCTGATAGTTCAGGGTTCTCAGTTCCTCACTGGATGTTCGCTTCCACTGTGGCAGCTCAGACAGCTCCTCATTGAGCAGGGTTTCCAGTGCGGCAATGTCTTTGTTAAACCTGTTGCGCTTACGATCTGGCAGCTGGGCGAATTCGGTTTCGTCCATAGGCTTGCCTTCGTACATGGGGGCAAAGGTCAGGGAGCCCTGCTCCCGAAACAGGCAGATATCACGGCGCAGACCTTCCTGCTCTACAGTTTCAATGGCTTTGTCATAACTCCTGTTGAACTTGCGCTCAATCAGGCTTTTCTTCTGTTGATAGGAAGGGCTTTCAAAAGCCGCGGGGAAGGTATCCATCAGCTCATCTACAAGATGAGTGAAGTCTTTTTGTAGTTTTGAGCCTGTCCCTACGGGCAGGCGGAGAACAGAAGGTTCGCGAGGATTGTCGAAGTTGTTGACGTAAGCCCAGTCTTCCGGGGCATCTTGGGTTTTAGCTTCGCCTTCCAGATAGTGGCGGATATAAGAGGTGCGTCCGGTGCCGGACTCTCCCATCACATAAATGTTGTAACCGGCGCGCTGCATAGACACACCAAAACGAATGGCAGTTTCTGCGCGCTCTTGTCCGAGGATGCCGGCAAAAAGCTCCAGCTCATCGGTATTTTTAAAGCCCAGTTCCTTAACCGACTGACGGGCAGTCAACTGAGTAGCTGGAACTTTTGTTTGAGTGACTGCTTTTGACATTAATGTCTCTTATCCCTTGTCTGTGACGTCCTGATAATACCGAAAGTCGGCTATTCAAAGATAACAGAAAACTGAGTGGAGATGCTTCGCAGGCATAAATCTTTATAAGGGACTCCCGTGAACTGTGCTAGCGAGACTTGCGACCTTGGAAATGACGACTAAGTTTATGATCTGCCAAAAACAGGCTGCTGCGATAAAAAGCAACGAGCAGAAGACCGAATAAGCGAACAAATAAGGAGTTATCAGAAGCAGATGATAACGATTGAAAACCTGAAAAAGGCTTTCGGTGGCTTTATGGCTGTCGATGGAATCACTCTTAATGTGTCTCCGGGGGAGGTGTTGGGGTTCCTGGGCCCAAATGGTGCGGGTAAGTCTACCACCATGAAAATGCTCACCGGGTTTATCAAACCTTCCGGCGGTCAGATTTGCCTGTTTGGTTTTGATATTCTGTCTGATGCCATCAGGGCAAAAGAACTGATCGGCTATTTACCAGAAGGCGCTCCGGCCTACGGAGATATGACGCCAGTACAGTTTCTTACCTTCGTGGCAGATATTCGTGGAATGGGGGTGCGGAAAGCCCAACGTATTAATGACGTGATTTGCCGCCTTGAATTAAACAATGTTGCCAATCGCCCAATCGACACACTATCCAAAGGCTATAAGCGCAGAGTGGGTATTGCTCAGGCCATTCTCCATGACCCCAAAGTACTGATTCTGGATGAGCCGACCGATGGCCTTGACCCGAATCAGAAACATCAGGTACGAGAGCTGATTCGTGGTTTGGCAAAAGATAAAATCGTTATCGTTTCCACTCACATTCTTGAAGAGGTGACAGCCGTTTGTACCCGTGCAGTGATTATCGCCAATGGCCGGGTGCTGGCTGATGCAACACCTTCGGAGCTGGAAAATCGCTCCCGCTACCATCATGCAGTCACCGTGTCTTTGAAGGATGATGATACCGACAAAACGCTTAAGGTGTTGAAGTCTCTTACGGGCGTGAAGGAAGTAGAAGTCAGCCCCGACCACTCTGCGCGCTACACACTTATTCCCAATTCAGAACAAAGCAGTGATCTGCTCGCTGCTGTAAATAAGTTGGTTCAGGAAAATGGTTGGGTAGTGGATGAAATATTTATGGAACGTGGACGGTTGGATGATGTTTTCCGTCAGCTGACGACCCAAAATACTCGTCGTGGGGAGATTGCGTAATGACACAGGTGATGGTGATCTTTCGGCGGGAATTGGGCAGCTATTTTTCCACCCCTCTGGCTTATGTCTTTATTGTGATGTTCCTTATTCTTACAGGGGTTTTCACATTCTACCTTGGCGGATTTTATGAACGGCGTCAGGCTGATTTAACCCCGTTTTTTATGTTTCATCCGTGGCTCTACCTCTTTCTAATTCCAGCGGTCAGTATGCGG
Source organism: Parendozoicomonas verongulae (assembly GCF_009711465.1). Lineage (GTDB taxonomy): Bacteria > Pseudomonadota > Gammaproteobacteria > Pseudomonadales > Endozoicomonadaceae > Sansalvadorimonas > Sansalvadorimonas verongulae. The sequence goes on from NZ_SMME01000795.1 coordinate 13,111, forward strand.
TTATGGGCGGAGGAGCGAAAATCTGGAACTCTGGAATTACTGCTGACCTTACCGGTGCCTTTAAAAACAGCGGTGTTGGGAAAGTTTTTGGCGGCATGGGTATTTACGGGGGTTGCTCTTGTTCTGACTTTCCCCATTTGGCTGACCGTGAATTATTTAGGGGAGCCTGATAACGGTGTGATACTGGCGGGTTATATTGGCAGCTGGTTAATGGCTGGTGGGTTTCTTGCTATTGGCTCCTGCCTCTCTGCAGCAACCAGTAATCAGGTGATTGCATTTATTCTTACGGTAGTTGTTTGCTTTGTGTTTGTGGCAGCAGGTTTTCCTCTGGTGCTCGAGGCATTTCAGAGCTGGGCGCCTGCCGTAGTTGTGGATGCTGTGGCAGGGTTAAGCTTTCTGACACACTTTGAAGCGGTGAGTCGGGGCGTTCTGGATTTTCGTGATCTTCTCTATTTCCTGATTATGTGTGTGGGCTGGCTGTATGCAACGGCCATTGTTATCGATATGAAAAAAGCGGATTGAGGAGGCCTGTTATGAATTCCAAATTGTTTTCAAAAAGTGGCCTGATTCTTTTGGCTGCCGGCGTAGTGATACTGACAGCAACCGTGAACTACCTGCTCCGTGGTGCGCGAGTTGATCTTACTCAGGATGATATTTATACCCTCTCTTCCGGCACGGTGAATATCATGAAAAACTTGCCAGAGCCTGTCACTTTGAAGTTCTATTTCTCCCGCAGCCAGACGGGGGATATACCGCAGATTCGTAACTATGCCCGCAGAGTTCAGGAGCTGCTGCAGGAGTATGTTCAGCTTTCCAATGGGCGCATTGAACTGGAAGTGATTGACCCTGAACCCTTTTCGGAACATGAGGACGAAGCTGCTGGTTATGGTTTGCAGGCAGTGCCGGTTTCTCGAGCAGGGCAAACGGTTTATATGGGGCTGGTGGCTCTTGGCGCTGATGTGAAAGAGGGCGCTGACCGTAAAACAGAAACGATACGTTTCTTATCACCCGATAAAGAGCGTTTTCTGGAATATGATGTCAGCAACCTGATTTACGGCGTTTCACACACTTCCAAACCTAAATTGGCACTGATCAGCTCTCTTCCTGTGAATGGTGGTGGCTTTGATATGGCTACCCGTCAACTACAACAGCCATGGATGAGCATTTCTCAGCTTGAAAAGCTCTACACCGTGCAGACACTTGCTGGGGATGTGAAACAGATTCCTGATGATATTTCCCTGCTGATTCTTGTTTTGCCAGAACTGTCTCTTGCCACTCGATATGCCGTTGATCAGTATGTGCTGCGAGGTGGCAATGCACTGATCTTCCTTGATCCTTTTGCTGAATCTGCAGGTGGAGTGGAAATGATGGGACAAGGCGGTACCCAGTCTGCGTATCTGGAAGACCTGCTTAATACCTGGGGTGTTGAAATGGTGAAGGATCACTTTGTAGCAGACGATAAGTTCGCTCTCTCAGTGGGTAGCGCTATGGGGCGCCCCATTCGTCATCTGGGTATTCTTGGTTATGGGAAAAGCAGCTTCAATGGAGCCGATGTTGTTACCAGCAACCTGAAAACAGTGAACTTTTCTTCGGCCGGTGCTCTCAAGCTGAAAGAAGGGGCGGCCGTAACATTTGAGCCTTTGTTGCAGTCGAGTACAGAGTCAGCGCTTTTGAATACAACACAGCTTACAATGATGTCTGACCCCAAAGTGCTGCAGAAAGGCTTTCAGCCAACAGGAGAGCAGTACACTATTGCTGCGCGTATAACCGGCCAGATGAAAACAGCATTTCCCGATGGGCAGCCTGAGCCAGTGAAGTCCGACGAAGGAAAGGGCGGTAATCAATCTTCCGAACCGGAGGCTCCTCTCCCTGCCCATATCCAGGCATCTAAAAAAACAGCCAATATTATTCTGGTGGCTGACACTGATGTGCTTTCTAACCGGTTATGGGTTCAGGTCTCCCAGTTCTTCGGGCAGCAGGTTGCCAACCCCTTTGCCAATAATGGTGATATGTTCACCAATATGGCGGATAACCTGACTGGTAATGCCGATCTGATCAGTATCCGCAGTCGAGGTCAATTCTCCCGTCCCTTTACACGGGTCGATGAGCTAGAGCGTCAGGCTCAGGCTCGTTTTCTGAAAACAGAAGAAGAACTGAACCAGCAGCTGCAGTCGACCGAACGTCGATTGATGGAACTGCAGATGAAAAAACAAGGCAAAGATGCTTTTGTAATGAGTGCAGAACAGACTCAGGAAGTGGAAAAGTTCAAACAGGAAAAGTTGAAAATTCGTAAGCAACTGAGAGATGTGCAACATCAGTTAAATCTGGATATTGACCGTCTTGGCACCCAGTTAAAGTGGATCAATATCCTATTAGTACCAATGCTGCTCACGCTAGTAGCATTGTTCTGGCGCGGAAGGAGACTGCGAATAGCCTGATTACTCTGTGGATATGGAGCATTTGCAAGGGTCGCAAATGCTCCGACAGACCCTAGGGCCTGTTGAGGTTTTAGACAGGA
>NZ_SMME01000042.1 GCF_009711465.1 Parendozoicomonas verongulae
GTGATTTCTTCTTCAGCCGAAACCATGTCGCCAGTCAGTACAGCACCGGGGCGATAGCTGGCCGAGCCACTGGAGGTATAGGAGCCAGTGGTCTTGTACAGGTCAATCTGCCCGGACTCGTAATCAATGGTGACCCGGTCAAATGGATTGCTCCCGCTGGTATGCCCGAACTCCCCGTTGCCCTGATCGGTATAGGTGCCACCAGCCACGCTCACG
>NZ_SMME01000064.1 GCF_009711465.1 Parendozoicomonas verongulae
ACATGTTTGACATTCTATTGTTGAATTGTTAAGGGCTCTTTCCAGATTCTCCTCCGCAGACCGACTGAGCATGAGAGGAGCTTTTACACGGCAGACAGTGCAGTTTCTGCCTTGTATTGAATGCCAACGATCATGGCACGACAAACAAAGAGCATGCTCTGGTTTGGAGCATATTATCCTGGTGGCTAGACCAGTAAAACATACCGGACATTCGCGCACGGGATAGTTTGGATA
>NZ_SMME01000282.1 GCF_009711465.1 Parendozoicomonas verongulae
AGGCACAAACGCACCCACACAAGGGAGAAACCCGTTATCTGTGACTTTGACAGACGGGCAGCGCAATGAACACCAGTATAATCAAAGGGCACCAGCTACGTTGCTATCTTCTTTGTTCCTTATTATGGGAAGGATGGGAATGTTCTGCAGACTGAACTTTATTGTCACCATTCTTTGCACAGTGATCAGCCTGTATGCGTCTGCCACCTATGCATCAGAGGACAAGAGCAGGCCTCTGCACATCATTCATTTACGGTCATTAGATGTAATATCGACAGGCAGTATTGCTATATACCCTGCGAACAGCACACATATCCATCCCCATGAAACAACATCCTGCGTCATCGACAGAACATCCAAACACCACCTCGTGCACTGCTCCCCCTTTCCTTCGGGAGGCCTGTTTCCGTCCCGGTTTCCGCACTTAAATGCCTGGCTACGTAAGTATTACAGAGAGCTTCAGGTTCGAACTG
>NZ_SMME01000183.1 GCF_009711465.1 Parendozoicomonas verongulae
GGTACAGCCACCTTTGCAGCCCGGCAGTATTACCAGCCCATTTGTCACGGCCCGGTGATCCCGGTGGCTGAGGAGACCGAAGAGTAGCCATGGCGATCTACACCCCTCCGTCCGGCGATGCGGTCAGCCTTGCCTTCAGCGGCGAGCTGTACACCCCGCCACTGGGCGATGGCCTTGCCCTGCACTTCACCGTCGTGGTGGACGGCGGAGGCGGCGGCACTGACCCGGTGCCCTTCCCTGAGCCTCCCTCCCTGATTGTGTCCTATGGCTCCCAGTGGCAACAGGCCTCCAACCAGCAACCCGAGAGCGCGGCCCTGCTCTGGGCCAACGGCCAG
>NZ_SMME01000394.1 GCF_009711465.1 Parendozoicomonas verongulae
TTAGACATGGAAAGTCACACATCGGGTTATGGATATAAGAACAGCTGTTCTCGTTGATGGGTCATTTTTTGTAAAACGACTTGATCACTACAAGCGTAAATTCTTCAGAACTGCCGATCCCTTGACGGCTGAACAAATCGTTAAAGCCCTTGTTTCTTCCGTTCGAAAGCACCTTCGCTACGGCGATTCTGGAAAACAGGATACTTCTCATCATCTTTATCGAATCTATTACTACGATGCTCCACCTCTTGATATAAAAGTGCATTACCCTCTGTCTGAAGCTGGTGAAACCAGATGCAGGGTAAAAGATTACAAGACTGAGCCAAGCAGTATCATCAGGGGAGAAGTGCTTGAGCAGTTGAAGATGCAGAGAAAACTAGCACTTCGGCTGGGTACTACCAAACACGACAAGTCAAAAGGTTGGAGGCTTACCCCATCTGCCACCCAAGATCTTTTGAAAAAGAGAAAAAGTTTTACTGACCTCACTAATGCCGATTTTGTTTATGAAGTCCGGCAGAAAGGTGTGGATATCAAACTCGGTCTCGATATTTCCACTCTTTCATACGAAAAACAGGTTGATAAGATTATCCTGATTGCTGGCGACAGTGACTTCGTTCCGGCTGCAAAAATGGCGAGAAAACATGGGATTGATTTCATACTTGACCCATTACGAAACAATATCGATCCCAGTCTTAACGAACAGTAACTATTCAGCCCCCAGCAAAGGAGCGT
>NZ_SMME01000376.1 GCF_009711465.1 Parendozoicomonas verongulae
TAACCACTGCACACCGCTTCATAATGCAATTATGACAAGTCAAATTAAAGCAGCTTTGAGGTTAATTAAACTGGGTGTAAATGTTACTGCACGGGATGACCATGGCGCTACACCGCTTCATATAGCTGCCCGGGTTGGTCTTGCTGTAATGGTAACCGCACTTCTTGATAATCATGCAGATATTCATGCAATGGATAACGGCGGTAACACGCCACTTCATTATGCTTCCGTTCCCGGACAAATTGAAACAGGCAGGATTCTGCTTGAAAATAACGCGAACCCTAATGCGCAAAATAGGAAGGGGTACACTCCAATGCATACAGCCGTGTTAACCAATCAAGCCAAATACATTGAGCTACTCATTGAATATCATGCAGATCATGAAGTGAAGGCTAATAGTGGTGATACAATGCTCCACATTGCTGCCCGCGCAGGACATAACCAAGCCGTTATATCGCTTATTGAGCACGGAGCTGTACTTGAGGCTAAAGATAGCAAGGGCATGACGCCTCTTGGTAATGCTGTCCTTATGGATAGAACTGAAACTGCGCTGGCATTGGTTAAAAAAAGGGCAAACGTTGGAACGCTTGACCGAATATTATCTGAAAAGCTAAACGGATGGCTTCGTGAAGCAGGAGTCACATCCTCGCCTGCAATGAGAAAAAAAACTGCCAGTTCGA
>NZ_SMME01000237.1 GCF_009711465.1 Parendozoicomonas verongulae
CTGCAATGAGAAAAAAAACTGCCAGTTCGACAACTCATACAGCCCCTTCCCCCCATAAAACATTAGCCGCAGAATTTACGGTAGAATTGGGATCGAAAATTGAGAGAGGAGGAAGTAGATTTCCAGCACTCCATATGGCAATTAAGGAAGGCGATGCCGAGAGAACTTTGCAGTTAATTCATCAAGGCGCTGATCTGGAAGCGCTGGATAAAAATGGGTTCACGGCGCTCCATACAGCAGCCATGAGTGAAAATGGCAGTGATGAGATTGCCGAAATACTTATTCAACATCATGCCCGTCTTGAAGCACAGGATCGCAATGGGCAAACGCCACTTCATTTAGCGGCCGGTGAGGGGAATATCAGAGTTGCTTCGGCGCTTATCCAGAGTGGTGCAAACAAAAG
>NZ_SMME01000809.1 GCF_009711465.1 Parendozoicomonas verongulae
AAAAAGGACCTTATATCAAGAACTCTTACAATGAAGATGGTGCTTTTGCAATTTTAAGTGGGAATGCACGAACGTACTGGCCAACGACATTATATGAATTGGCACATGAAACAGTTCACATGCTAAACCCAGTTCCGTTCCAGGTTAATTACCTTGAAGAGGGCTTTGCTGTACTATTTTCAATGGATATGACTCGTGAGTTTACATTACACCCTATAAAGCCAAACGATATATACTATCGTGAAGCGGTAAGAATGGTTCGGATGTTAGATGATAACCCTTACAAGGCAGCAAGAATGATTCGCAAAAAATTTAACGCACTTAGCCTTGCAACAGAAGATCAAATGGAAGAGTTGTTTCCCAATGTTCGAGCTGAAATAATAAAGAAGCTATGCTCTACATTTGGTAGTTGATGTATACGTCGATGGCCACCTATAGATATCTCACATCAATATGGGCAGATTTATGATGAATGGAATTCTTCTGGCTGAAAGATACCCAATCATTGTTGGACTTCTACAGCTCTGGCGAAATGACGCCAATGAATAAATTTCTTCGTGAGTGTATCAATCCAAAAATCATAGAGAATTTCAAATAATACGCAGTTAGCGAAATTCATAAGATCCAGAACGAGCCTAAGCAGACTTTTTGCAGGACGTTAGTGCTTCAGGAGTAGAAGATATTTTTGGTCGACATACACGGCTCATAGGAAACCAGTGCAATATCAAACGGCCAATCTGCCCCCGGAATAGCCGGGGGTTTATCAATGGTTTGGGTACTTATTTATTACCAGCCCCATTGCAGGCAATTGGGCAAAAACCACGGAACCTCTTTATTTTGTACAAATCTTTCATAGCTCATCATTGATTCCATTAACGATTCAATAATGAGTCTTGTCCTATAATCTCTGGTGCCATGATGAATAAAGCTATCCCCTGATCTATAGGCCTGCTCCCCTTCTCTAGCAATTTCAGCAAGGCACCCTTCGTTAAACCAAGGCTGTTTGTTTAAATATCCTTCCCTCTTGAAGGTATTTAAATTCATATCGTATGCATCGTAACGAGATCTTACAACATTAACTAATCCCATAGCCTTATTTATCGCTAAGAATTGTATATTACTAAGAAATTCTTTTAATGCCTGCTGTTCATGTAATGTTGACTCTTGTGATTGATAACCTTTAATTGGGTCGTTACTGTAAAGCGACCACATATGCATAAATGATTTTGTGTTCTCAGTTTTTTTTATCAGCAAAATCCCAGTATTCATCTTTTCATAGTCATTATCTTCCGTAACAAGGATATCGGCCTCATGACCAAAGGCATCAATATACTTATCAAGCATGCTGGGGCCTTCATGATAATCATCAATTACAATATCATCATCTAACCAAACAACCCAGCTACCATAAGGGATGTTCTCACACTCAAGTATTTTTTTTAGTGCAAATACTTTCAACCAGTATTTTTGTTTATCCTCCATCTCCTCTTCAAACTCAAAAGGATGCACAAACCGATAGTCTATTCCTCGAAAAGTCGCATATGCTCTGTGGTTTTCTCTTGTCATCACAGCGCTTGGTCTTGTACCTCCTGAAATAATGAGTTTCACGCTTGATGGTGGCTGATATCGATTGGGAAATGAAATCTTTTCATGAAATTCCATAATTTCATTTTGAAAATCGATAGATAAATACTCTCTCAGATCAAAATGAGCCTGTAATGTTATATCCGCCAGTTTTGACTCATCGTAGTACTCTGATACAGGACCACAGATAGAATGGGCATTTGTATAGGACGAATAAACAAAAAATATGCATACTAATAAAGCCAGCTTCCTGATTGTCATCGAATTCAACCTCCATTGTTGATAATTCCCTAAAGGACATTGAGACAATTTTCAATGAGAATCGTTCAAATTTAATAAAAAGTTGATCGAGTCCACCTATAGAAGAGGCCACGCCATTTTTCTCGTATTATCCGTAAATCCAACCCCCCTTCAGGGAACCTGCCTTGTTGTATAGCTGGTAATACACAGAGCAGTACTTGATGAATCAAAAAAAGCCGACCTTTGTGTATCAAAGATCGACCTTACCAGAAACACCAGAAACACCAGAAAATTTATGGCTACTGCTTGTCCGCCAGCATCACAGGCAACTCAGAGCCAGACACCTCAGCCCATTTGGCAATAGATTCCTCACGGGTAATCTCACTACTGGCCACTTCCCGCCCATCTTCTCGCCAGCGCATCCAGCCACTGCTGTAAATACTGGAATTTTCATAGCCCATGGCCCGTGCATACCACCATGCTTCAGAGGCGCGCCAGCCATTACCACAGTAGAACGACAGGTTCATATCCGGGTGAATTCCCCAATCGTTCCAGAACTGAGCGATATGCTGGTAATCACGCATAGTGCCATCAGGATTGTGATAAGCGTTCATATCGAAAGAAGAGTTACCAGCATGCCCCCACAATGCACCGGGAATACGACCACGCTTGGAGAAGTAATTGTAACCGCTCACATTGCCAAGATACTCATCCCACGCACGAATACTCACCAAAGCACTGTTCGGTTGTTTGCGCAGCTGGGCGGCTTCATCCACATTAATGATGACTGATTTATTGCCATCACCCTTCATGCCAAACCCTTGTGCAGGTACTGGGTCTACCCAACCACTGTCGGTTTTGTAACCGTTCCGTTGCCATGCTTCAATGCCACCGTTCAACATCATCACATCTTTTACACCTGCATACTTCATAATTGCCGCACCACGGGCAGCGCCGATGGACTCTGTGCTGTATACAATCACTGAAGAGTCTTTGGTAATACCAAGCTGACTCAGGGAGTCCCGAATATGATCGGCAGGATAGGCCTCATAAATGGGTGGATATTCAAACTCCAGATCGTCCCAGTACAAAGCACCGGGGATATGAGCTTCCCGATAGTCGCTGCCTTTACCGCCATCCCAGCCAATTTGAACGATCTTAATGCCCGCATTGGTTTTCAAAGTGTGTTCCACATAAGCCGCAGGCACCAGGGTGCGGAAACCGGGCAAGTAGTCCAGGGGTTTATCCAGTTTTTTCAGTGCATCGGCACCTGCTGCCAGAAGACGGATGTTGTTCTCTTCTGCAGCATTATGAGCCACCAGCCAGCGGCCTACGGTTTCGGCCTGCTGAACGGTATCGCCATAAATGATAATGGGCTGTTGTTGTGTTATGCCCGTGCGCCGCCATGCTTGATCAACGTCGTCCATGCCCTGCTCTACCCAGCTGGCAGAAAACAGCTGTGCACCGGGAACATGTCCGGCAGGTGTTCTCTGAGGAATACCATTGACGATGTACCAGCCATTAAAGGCATCGGAGCTGCGCGCATCAACAATGGCACGATCTGGCACATCAACAGAAGTCAGGCTTTTTTGGAATTCCTGCAAAGATATCTGCTGGAAGGTGACATTCTCGAGCGCTGTTTTTTGGGAACAGCCAGACAGGGAAATAGCGAGTGCAGCAGCTGCCAGACAATAGCCTGCTGCTCCACAAGAGAGGGATAGTTTCAATATGTTCTCCAGATCTACGAGTTCAATAGTCGCAGTTGTGGAAAAATTTTAAGGAACAGGATCAAACGTGCCCTGTTTCAGATCAACAAACGTCTATTTATTACCTAACGGGTTTTCATGAACATCGTAATAATAAGAAAAAGGAAGGAGAAGGCTGCTTTGCTGCATATAGGGGTTAGACTGTACTGGGTTGTCCGAAGCAACATGAGAATAAACTATAGGGCTCGTTGGAACAGGCTTTCTCTGTCCCCCTGTTGGAGATATTTTCGACGGTACCCTGTGTACTGGAGGAACTATGCTGAGAGGTTCCATAGTTGTCGAAGAGACGGTAATACCACTCGACACTGCACGGCTCGCATGAGGTATTCCCCCTGCCTCTGTAAGCTCTATATTGCTTTTTCCAGAGCTCTGGTTGATAGAAGGTGACTGCACAGGTGACAGATAGAGTTTAGGTGGGGGTGGGTTTGGGCCGTCTGATGCCGCACCATATACAATACCGACATTTGATCGCCGCACAGAGGGAGAGCGTGGTTGATAAGGGCTAAGAGTATCGGTAGAGAGATGTGAAGCCGTGTCGTCGTAATCCTCTGTGAACTTATATTTCTTAGCGGGTGTCTCCCGCTCTTCATCTGATGGTGCTACGTCGGGCAGGTCTGTCTCATGCTCCAACTGTAGCAGAGCACAATCTTTTATCTTGGCTAACCACACATCAACATCGGCTTGGGAAGCCTTTTTACATTCAATCGCTGTTTGGTGCAACCATGCCAACCCAAGAACCTTTTGGGGAAAGGTATAATAGCCTCCGTCCTGAATCATCCGATATATAAAAGACACATGGGGAATCAGCAACGAGTCTACCGGCTGCACACCTTCAGGGGCTGACATTTCCTGTTTACCAAAGCTATCCCAGGCCACCCATGCCGTGCGAAGCCCAATATTTTCACTTGCACCTGCATAGAGGCCACTGGTAATTTTTAGTTTTGCCTTCTCCGGATAGGTGCGATCCTGATAATGCCTATAAACAAAATCCCGGTCTTCCTTAGCGGCAGTCGTACCCTCCTTCTCAGCTTTATCTTTAAACGCTTTTCGGATTTCCTTACGTAGCCCTATATCGTCAGTGGCTTTGAATATCAGCTCGCTTTCTTTATCTCTTACTCCCAGAACATAGGCCAGCCTCTCGTAGGCCTCATCCCAATCAAGAGATTCCATTGCAATAGGCCGTAATATCTGATTCAGCGCTTTTGTTCGTAAAGTTAAATAGGTCTTCTCATCCTGAGAAACAGGTTTATCTCCATGAAAAGCCTCATGAATTAAATGCACCAGCGCAGGAAAAAGGAGAGGATCGCGTTCATCCAGATAAGACTGAAAGCTATCCTGTATATTTCTTACTCCCCACCACCACCCTTCGGATGACAACTGTCGTTTTTTTAAATTCTCATCTTTCCAGTCAAACAGTGCGTTAATATAACGCCCAAACTGGTCATGCACTGTATCTGAAAATTCATCTCTCGGAGGGCGTACCCCAGGGTTTATAACCTCAGCAACAGTAAAGCCACAATCTCTAATCTCCTGCACAACCCCCTGAAATTGTTCCTCGCTGTTCACCCGATCAACCAGAGACTTCATTGCTACCTTAACGGCACCGGCCGCCCCTTTTGATTTTTTCCCTGCATAACACTTCTGGCTCACGGAAGCCCCCATGAACACAATCACCAGAAAGGCCAGCAGAGAAGAGCACAACCAGATTCTTTTCCACTGAACCAGCATTGGTATCTTATCATCAACTACTATTGCCAAGGGCTGAAGAGTGTAGCAGCAATGCAGGCTTTGTCTGTGTGATTAGTTCATGACTGGAAAATTACATCATCTTTCAACAATTTCAGGATCCTTCACACCTCAAAATCTTCCTCAGCACAGGGTGTCGCCACACTGGCTCTCGTTAGATAAAACCTTCAAAGGATCTTATCGGATGCAGAAACGACTGGTTAAAACTGTCAAGGCAGTGATCCAGCTTATTCAATCACACCTTGGTCGCATTTCTGGAAGAAATGAGTAGAAAATGGTGTTGAGAACTCATGGGCATAACAGCACTGTCAGGAATACTAACCATTCTCCAAAAACACAACGAACTTCATGCCCTTTCCACACTCCAATAACACATGCATAAATGGAGGTGAGAACAATATGGATATCAGGACGTCTTCTTCACAACAACCCCCGGCCTCACAGGGCTCCAGCCAGGCAGCAGTAGAGCCAGCCAGCCTGCAGGTCGCTCAGGAAGAAACCTCCGGGGTCAGGGTTGCACCAACCACAGTATCGTCAGAACACAGTAAAAACCAGCAGCCTCCCGGGTACCAAGCACCTCAGGAGAGTGTTCAGGAACAACCGATTGAAACACGCACCATATGCCCCTCTCAGGCTGAGGCTACAGGCCCTTCAGAAGATCTTCTGATGCAAAAGCGCACTGCCCTGATCGCTTCAACACTCAAATTCATTGCCAGGCATCAGAATCAGAAGGGTTTTCCTTTGATAACTGGTGCTTTTGCTGAATATTGTACGGCACCACCAAAAGCTAAAGCGGTACCCCTTAAGCAACTGTCCCCTTGCCCTGAGATTACTCTGGTTTTCCCCAATCTGGCTATGTACAGGGCTGTTGCAGGCGAACTGGAAACACTGGGAGGGGACGACGTTCTCTGTGCCAGTGGTCTGGATATATTGGGCAATGCCACTTTTCCCTATTATCACAAAGGTAGTTGCTGTTTCACTGCCAAAGCCGTGGTGCTGCATGAGCACCAGCTCAACCTGACTTCCCAACGTCGTCTGGTGAAGCTGCCGGATTCAGAGGTTCAGCTTTACAGCTCATCTATGGCTATCCATATTCACTTGTGGAACCAACTGCATCATGACTCTATGACACCGGCCATGCTGAAGGCTATTGCCCATGACCTGAACAGCCTGCAACGTATTGAGAACGAAGATATCAGCGTCTATACGATGCTACAAAGCCGTTACCTTAATATGTTTTACCTGATGCATCCCCCCACAGTTCCACTAGATATTGCCTCACCGCCTGAAGCTATCCAGTTGGCGCCTGCGCCTACTCAGGAGGAACCGGCTCTGCAGCCTCGCCTGAGCACCACTCCAATGTTTTGCGACAATATTCTGAGCCTGCAACAGGACAGGGACTTTTCACAGGAGTTAGGATTTAGCGCAATTAAGGACCTCTTCCCTGAGAAGTCAGAAGGCGATTTCTCATCAAGGCCCGTTATGGAGCAACGTCCCGGTTCTAAACTGAAGGCCAAAGCAAAAGAAGCAAGGGCCGCAAGAAAATCAGGAGGCCGCGGAAAGTTCAATACCCAAAGCCGGGCAGTCAGACTGGGTGCCCCCACCGGGGTAGACTTGGATGAGGATGGTATGATGGCTCTCGTTCGCTCCGTCGCTATTGTAACCAAGGGCGACGAGAAAAAAGATATTCTGAAAGATCTGCTGCCGAGCCATACTATTCAGCAACTCATCTTTTTTGTGGAAACAGAAGCGGTCCAGAAAAGAATCCTCCACCATTTTCCTAATTGTCCTTATCTGGGTAAGGCGGCCTGCGATTATACTGTTAAGCCGAAGGATGACTTCAGTTTCACCTACGCGACCCTGGCCACAGATATCAGCAAGCTGATTCCGGTCATACTTGAAAACATTCACCCCGATCTCACTTTTGAAGACGCCCACACATTACACGCTCTGGTATCGGCCCTGCTGCTGAAATATGTGGCATACATGAGTGATGAAACCAGCCGGAATACCCTTAACACTCTCCTTGAAACGGTGGCACACTTCACCCGTGAGCAATGTCAGCAGCTCACCCAGCCAGGAGCTGCTGCTGATCAGAGAATTCTGCAGGTTTTACCATTAACGCTGGTTTATGTGCTGGCATCACCAGAACTTAAACAGTGCAAGCTATCTCCCGACACCCAGGAGAAGCTTGTGGATACACTGGCCACCACCCTGGAAGCGGCACAAATGTCTGGGCAGTACGATATTGCTGCTGGCATTATCAGCCTGTTGCCCACCGTAAAGTCATGGGCTATGCCGGATGACTCCCCGGCACTTAAACACTTATCTGCTCAAATCCATCAATTTTTTGGCCTGCTTCATGCCTTCATCACTGAAGGTTACGACAGCACTCGAGAACAGAAGTACGCAGCCAAAATTATCGCTCACCTGAAAGGGGAAGTGAGCAAACTCCCAGCTACCTGGGTAAAACCAGGGCACAGACAGCTTAACCACATTGCCAAAGCCTATGAGCAGGCACAAACGCTTATTCGCCAAGAGATTGAAGATAGCCTGATACTGGAAAAAGAGCTGCGAAAAGAAGCCAGAGAACGAGCCCAGGAGCAGGCCCGTATCAAAATTTCCCTGGAACAAGCCCGGGCCGCAAAGTTGCATAAAGCTCAAATGGCAGCCCGAAAGTCGCAGGACACTACGGATGAATCTGACGCGTTATACACTGTAGAAACATCACCTCTCCAGACCACATCTGCCACTGTTCTCACAGAGGAAAAGCAAGACTGGGAAAAAGAAAAAGAAAAAGCAGAAGCTGCCTACAAAGAGGGAAAAACAGACAAAGCCAGAAAGCTACGCCGGCGAGCTATTGAAAAAGCCGGTGGAAAAATGAATGAAGCTCATGTTCTTACAGATTGTGGCTATGCTCAGCTGTCTACGGTACGAGACACCATTACCCTGATCTCCACCCTGGCCACCAGCTGCAACCTGCTTATGTGCAAGCTTGAAGGTATTCATAATGAAGCGAAAGCCTGCTTTGCGAAAGGCTTCCCCTCCCGTGAGGAGGCAAAAAGCTGGCTGACAGTGCGTAACTTCCCCAGCGAAGCACGGGTAACATCCCTTGCCAGGAACTTTCCGGACAAAGATACCCTCGCCCATGCCAGCCAAACCCTGAATGCGGTTATTCAGCAATACCAGTTAGCTGTTGAGGCGATGGCAGACTGCCCTGAGGAGGATGTACAAAGTTCTGGAGATTTCCTGCTACACCTTATGGAAAGCGACCTGAAACATCTTTTCAAATTGAAAGAGCAGATTCGTCATTGTAATGACAACCTGGCTTGTGCCATGGAGTTACGTACCAAAGTCATGGCCAAGGTTGGCCTTTATGGCCGGGATGCTCCTGTACAAAGTAAAGGCCGTTCAGAGAGCGGAGCCGTACGTGTGCAAAGCTCTTATCGGAGTGCACAAAAAGACTTTAAAGATCGCGCCTCAGCGATTGGAGCGGTTTTCCTGGCGCATCATGGTAGTGACCCTTTGCAGGTACTGCTGCGCTCCATTGATGCACTGAAGGAAGAAAAAGGTTTAAAGAGCTAAACACGGTCTAAATACTCGGGCTATTGTTTACAGCGGGGCTAACCCCCCGCTGCAAACACAGCCTTATACTTCTCATCCAACCGGCTATAACCCAGCCCTTGTTCCTTGTACACAGCCACCTGTACAGGCACCCGTTCCTTCAAAGCTTCTACATGGGAAATAACACCCACCATCTTGCCGCTGGCGTTCAGGTTATCGAGGGCATTCAGTGCGGTTTCCAGTGTTTCCGGATCGAGAGTACCAAAGCCTTCATCCAGGAACAGGGAGTCGATACGGGTTTTGTGGCTCACCAGATCAGACAATGCCAGAGCCAGCGCCAGGCTCACCAGAAAGCTCTCACCACCGGACAGCGTTTTGGTATCCCGCGCTGAATCCCCCTGCCAGGTATCCATCACTTCCAGACTCAACGTCTCACCTGCCTTGCGTTGCAACTGGTAGCGACCATGGAGACGTTCCAGCTGACGGTTCGCCAGCCAGATCAGATGATCCAGTGTTAAGCTCTGAGCATATTTACGGAACTTGTCACCTTTTGCGGAGCCAATCAGACTATTGAGATGCTCCCAAATGGAAAGATTCTCTTGCTGGGTTTCGATGTCTGCCAGCAATTGCCTCTGGCTGAGACGACTGTCCCGATCTCGTTTCAGATCGCTGTGAATTTCTCCCAATCGCTGATCGGTTGTTTGCAACTGCCCCTGCAGTGTTTCCAGTTCAGTTTGAACCTCCTGCATAGACTGGTGTGTCAGCTTGTTGGTTTCCAGTTTCTGTACGTCGGCCAGCGCCTGCTTGAGCAGAGCACGGGTACTATCCAACTGTTGATCCAATTCTCGTTTGAACTGCTCCAGTTCCGCACGCTGCCCGGCCGGTATAAGTGCGGCTTCAAACGCCTGTAAATCTGCAAACGGGCTGTTCTTCAAAATGCTTTGCCACTGTTTGTCAGCAGCTTCACTTTTCTCTGAGAGTTCCTGGATAGTGGATTTCAGTTGCTTAATCGAGCCACTGAGGATACTGGCCTGCCTGACCCGTTCTTCCTGCTCTTTGCGAGAGACGCTCAACGCCATCTCGGCATCAGCCAGACTTTCCTGTAAGGCAAGTCGCTCTGCTTCTGGTTTGCGATCTCCAAACAGGCTTTGCCGTTCCTGTTTCACAGCATTCTGCTGCTCCTGCAGTTCGGTTTGCCTGTGGATAAGTTTAGCTGTCAGAGCTTTAGCCTGTTCCCAGTCATTCTGAAGTACCGCAATATCCGCATTCAGAGCATCCCGTGTTTTCTGGGACTCCATCTGCAAATTCCAACTCTTCTGCCACTGCTCCCAAAGCTGCCCCAACTGCTGCAACCAGCTGCCCTGCTCCTGTGGCGCTGGCAGAGTCAGAGAAAACGGTTCAAGGGCAACCGTCAGCCCCCGCTCAAGGTTTGCCAGCTCTTCTGCTGTTGCCGTTAGCTGTTGCGTCATATCCTGCCGCTGACGTTCAATCTGCCGGTATTGCTCCAGCGAAAGATCATGCTGATGACGGGCAGCATCGGCTTTGGCACGAATGCCGGACAACTGCTGCTGACAAGACTGTCGATCACTGTTCAGCACATCCAGCCGCTGAATCAGGGATGTCAGGCGCTCGCCCTTTTCCTGTCGACGGGTGATCCACGCTACGACACCTTCGCTGTCGTTGATATTCAACTGGGCTTTCAGCAGGTCGCAGGTTTCCTGCCATTGCTGCAGGCCTTTATCCACACGGGCGTGAATCTCAGTGAGCGTTTTCTCTATGGTTTTGATCTGCTCTTCCAGTCGTCCCACTTCCACCTTGAGTTCGTTACCTTGTTTTTCCAGCACTTCCAGCAGACGGCTTTTTTCATCCCGTCGCAATCGTGTATCGGAATGCTCAACCTGGTTGTACTGGGTAATAGCCGGATGTTCCAGGGAGCCGCACAGAGGGCAGGCCTCACCGGGTTGCAGGCGATGACGGTGTTCACTCAGGCTGGCAATGGTCTGTTCCTGCAGCAGAATGGTTTCCAGATCCTTGAACTGGCGTTTTTCGCTGCGATAGTTATTACGGAATTGTTCAAGGAGTTGCTGCTTTTCCTGCAGAGATGCTTGATGAGTGGCTAAAGTCTGAGTGTGCTCACGGAGAATCAGGCCATCGTCATGGTTTTGCCCCTGTAGCTGTTGCAGGGTTTGCAGGGCCAGCCGCTGGTCTTGATAGGCCTCCAGTAAACGACGCCATGCAGGTTCATCCTTCTCGCCCAGAGAGGCCTGATACTTTTTGTCCAGACCCTGCGCCTGCTCTTCGACGGTTTGCAGCTCTTTCTGACTGGCCGCCATAATCTGGGCGTGTTTACCCGTATCACGGCTGAGGGTGGTTTGCTGCAGCTCTAATGCTGCGCTCTGCTCTGTCATCTGTTTCTGCCTGACAGAGAGCTGCTCCCGCTGTTCCAGTTTGTGCTCCCAAACCAGCAATTGTTCACCCAGTGTCTTGTGATGTTCGTGGGCTGCCAGATAATGGGTGGCCTGCTCCAGCCGGGCTTCTACCACTTTTTTCTGTTTCTGCTTCTCTTCAATACTTTGCTGCTGTTTATCCTGGGCTTGCCGATATTCATTCAGGTCTTTGTCCACTGCCGCCAGTTGCACACCCAGCTGGCTGGCCTGTTCATCCAGAGGAATGATTTTGTTGGTGATCAGGTTTTCTGTGTCCCGCTGTCGAGTACGATTCTGTGCAACTTGCGCTTCATTTTTCTCCAACTGAATCTGTGCAACTTGCAGTGCTTCAGCGGTCTGTGCTTGTGTACCTTCCTGTTCCCTGCAAGCGGCTTTGCGGTCATTCAGGGTTTGGGAAACAGTCTGCAGCTCATCAAAAACCGGTTTGATTTCCAATGCTGGCAAAGAGTCTTTGAGCTTTTTCAGATCATCAGAACGTTCTGCCTGCCGAGCCTCAACGGTTTTGTACTCTTTCTCTCTTTGAGCAAGCACCTCACGGAGCCCCGTCACCTGATCCAGCCACTGTTTTTGCGCCTGTAAAACTGTCTGCTGTTGACGCCCATTCACCTGCTGGGATTTCAGAGTGGTTTGTTCGGTTTCCAACTCGGCAATGTGTTCGGCTGAAAGAAATTGAAAGCCGTCAGAGCGAGCCTGAAGAATACTCAGAGCTGCCTCTTCTTCCCGGGTACGGGAAAATACCCGGGCAGAAATATCCCCGTAAATGTCTGTGCCGGTCAGTTCTTCCAACAGTTCCGCCCGTTCATTGGCGCTAGCCTCCAGGAAAGCCGCAAAGCCTCCCTGAGCCAGCAACATGGATTTGGTGAAACGGGCGAAATCCAGACCGGTGATTTCGCTGATTTTACTCAGTTTGTCGTTTATACGGGTGGTAATGATTTCCCCATTGCCATCCGCCAGCTCTACCTGAGGTGCCTGCAGGCGGCCATCGCTCTTGCCCCGTGCCCGACGCTGGGACCAGAACGCCCGGTAGTGTTTGCCCTTTACTTCAAACTCCACTTCTGCCAGCGATTCGGCGGTATGGCGAGTCATCAATTCATTATCAGATGCAGACACGTGAAGACGAGGCGTTTGGTGATAAAGGGCGAGGCAAATAGCATCCAGCAGTGTGGTTTTGCCCGCACCGGTTGGCCCGACGATGGCGAACAGGCCGTTATCCACAAATTCAGAATCCGTAAAATCAATCTTCCACTCCCCCTTCAGGGAGTTAATATTTTGCAAACGCAGGCTCAGGATTTTCATTCTGCACTCTCCTGTACTTCTGCTTTTTTATCGGTGCTGACTTTTTCTATGACCACGCCCTGCAACTCCTCTTCTTCAATCTCCGCAACAACAGAATCAAACGCATGAGTCAGGGCCGTGATAGTTTTGTCGTTCAGCTCTTCCAGCTCAAGGCGGCGATGAAATACATCTTTCACCCGCAGCTCCGCGAGGGTTTCCCGCTCATCACGCTCCAGGCGATTTTCCCGCTCTTTGCGCTGGCGGCGCACCCGGAGCACATCCAGCGGCATATCGGCAGTGAGTTCCAGAATCTGGCTTTGGAAATCGCTGATCCAGTTATCACCACTCACTACAATTTCAATCCAGGGTTCCAGGTCCGCATCTTTGTTATCTTCCAGCAGTGTATTGAGTTGCTCAGGCAGGGATTCCAGGCCTCCTTTCAAACTGGCCAGAGGGCGAAACAGTGGTACTTCAACGGGGGTAATGGTTTTCAGGCGGTGTCCTTGAAAGTCCACCAGCAAAACCTGCTTTCTGGCAGATGCTTCATCAAAACTCAGGGGGATGGGAGAGCCAGAGTAGCGAATATGCTCATGGCCAGAAACCGTTTGTCCACGGTGCAAATGTCCCAGAGCAATATAATCCGCCGGGGGAAAGGCTGAGACAGGGAAAGCCGACAGTGTACCAATATAAATATCCCGCACCGATTCCGAGAGTTTTCCGCCTACTGCCGTGAGGTGACCGGTCGCAATAATGGGCAGTTCGTGTTCGTCAGCCAGTTTTTCAGCCTCCTGATACACCGCCTTGTAATGGTCGGTCATGGCAGACAACAGGGCCTGCTGCTTGCTTTCACCAGAGTCTCCGACACTGCTCACCAGCACATCCCTTGGGCGAATGTAAGGAATGCCACATAACACTGCACCGTTGGAGCCATCCTGCTGCTTTAAAATAACCACCTGCTCTTCAGGATTCTGACTGGCGGCGCCAATCACCGTAGCATTCAAACAGGCCAGCAAGCTGCGGGACTCATGGAGTGTCGCCACAGAATCATGATTGCCTCCCAGTACCACCAGCTGACAATGGCCGACCTGTTGCAAATCCACAATAAACTGGTTGTACTGCGAACGGGCATAGCTGGGAGGAACACCGGTATCGAAAATATCACCGGCGATCACTAATGCATCAACCTTCTGTTCTTTTACTGTTTTCAGCAGCCATTGAATAAAAAGCCGGTGCTCCTGCTCACGGGTTTTGCCCATGAAATGCTGGCCGAGGTGCCAGTCGGAGGTGTGCAGAATACGCATGATGAATCCTGATAAGGTGGCTGCGTGTCCAGCCGGAAACAATTGGCTTTGAATGTATCATACACCGGCAAAATTGTTCACAATGGCGACATCCCCAGACTAAGTACCCGGACCATTGCTAGCCCATACTGGTAAACAATGGAATCAAAATTGGCGCAGGCAGAGAGAGCAGGAATCCGGAAACAATCGCTACAGGAACGGTTTCCGGGCCACCACTGCGCTGAATAATCGGCAATGTGAAATCCATAGATGTTGCACCGCCGTAACCTATGGCGGTTGCAGGGCTGCGGCGCATCAGGGTAGGAATAATGACCAGAGCAACCAGCTCCCGGGAGAGGTCTGACAAAAAGGCAATAGATCCCATCACCGGCCCCAGATCAGAGCTGACCAGTGCACCGGAGAGAGAGTACCAACCCACACCGGAAGCCAGTGCCATGCCGTGGGGAACAGGGAAATCAAACACCAGCGCCGTACCCGCTCCTGCCAGTAACGACGACAACAACACAAGAATGGCAATGCACAGTGCCCGTGGGTTCAGAAAAACCTGACGTATATCAATACCACTGGCCTGAAGATGAATACCAATTAACAGCAGCATAGCCATGAGCACACCCATGGTTGTCACTTCCAGAGTATGTACTGGAATCTGCACCCACAAGCCCAAACAAAAACCAGCCACGACAACGCCCACCAGCTGCAAAGATTCCAGCACCATTTTAAGCATGGGAATATCCCCACGGCCCAGGCTCAGGTGCAGAGGCCAGAAACGGTCCAAAATCGGCAGAACGGCCACATTAGCCAGCAGGGTTAAACCAATCAGCACACCGACGACACTGGCTATGTTTTTCAGCTCTTCTGCCAGATTGTCCATACCCGCCAGTTCCATGCCCATAATGGCCAGAATCAGATAAACAATAACAAGCAGGGTTTGATCAAGCCTTTTTAAAAGCCGGGTATCAGACAATTTAATAAAATACCCCAAAAACAAGGGGGCAAGAATCAGCAAGGTATCCAACTTCACTCCAAGGGGATTTTGCACCGAAGCCATGATTCGGATACTTCAGTATTATTATTCAGTTAAAACAATAGAGTTTGATAACGGGCAGGTTATCGAAGAGTTTCGTCTCTGTGGAGCAACACTACCCTGTTCATATAAGGGTTATCAATCTCTATTCGTAACACATCTTCACGGGGAATCATTTTCCAGCCTGTTGAGAGTGTATCTTTGCTCCCAAATATCTGTACTTTCAACCAGTGGTTGTCGTAATCCACAATCCTCACTATATCAAACTTATCCTCACCATCCTCGGTACAAGTGAAGATGCCAATACACTCCAAACGGGTGCCAAGCTCCACCAGGCTATGGGCAAAAGTGGCTTTGCCCTTGACTGGCAGCACCCGGTCATAGCTGGTATCAATCAAACGGGTGATGGCCCGGTGCTCACGATTCCCCCAGAGAATGCCGGTAATACTGGCGGTTTCAAAGAGGGTCCAGCCTTCGTACTCGCCATTTTCGCTGAACAGCACCATGGCTGTAACACGATTGTTCACGGTATGGACAATTCCCATGAGCGGGTCCTCATCTCCGTGAAAATAAAGAGAAACAAGCTCGCCCGCTGACTTTAGTGACTCCAGCTCTTTCACCAGCACGGTATAACTCCCCTCTTATTCTCGCCCACTGCCGACTTTTGACTGAGAATTACACAAAATACTCCCTTCTCAGGCTGACCAAAGTGTCAGCGCTCACCTTTAACAAATTACCCACAAAGCCTCTGCAAGCTTATCCACTGGCCAAACTCCGATGGCTTCGCAGCAGTGCAAAACCCTCCCAGGGTAGATATGGAAAAAGATCAGCATCCTAATTCTTTTTGATGGTATTTAAGTACCCGGACCATTGCTTTCGCATAATAATAACGAGCGGAAAAAGACGCCGCAGGCTGCCAGGCGAAAACAATGGTTTGGTACTTAACCCCTTTGGATTTAACGAGCCAGACAGCCTCTGGCGCGCTCTGGGTAGATGCTGTTCAGCGTATTGACCAGTTTATCCCAGTCATCGGCCATCTTGTCAGCCTGCTCCTGAGTCAGAACGGTGCCGTTCTGTTTAATACGGTCATCAATAACCTTGGTGTAGTTCACCAGTCGCACGTCCATGCTCTTATACTTGGAAGAAGAGAACTTCTTCTTCATCGCTTCAATGTTACGCTCACCGTCGTCTACAAACACGATAGCATCGAATTTACGGCCAGTGGTATCGAGGATGTATTCCAGATAGTCGCCCTTGTTGGTACCGGTGGTCAGAGCCACACCGTGTTTATATTCAGTTGGGCGTTTGAAAGTTTTGGCGTAAGTTGGCGCAACAGTAGAGCCTGCAGGTGCCAGTGCGTTCTTACTGAAGTCAAACTTGTGACTGTGCAGTTCACGCTCGGTGGCTACACGGTACATAGGGCTGCGGGAAGAGAGCGCCATAACAGTTTGACCACGATTGTTCAGGCTCTTAAGCAGTTCAACTGCACCATCTTCGGTGGTCTTCATGGGCATCAGTTCAAACAGAAGAGCCAGCGTATCGCTGTACAGACAGCTTACCTTCTGGTCGGATTTAGGTTTGACATCCAGTTTTCCGGTTTGCCATTGATACCAGATATCACCACCCAGATCACTTTCTCCAGTCGTCAGTATAGTGTTGTCAATATCAAAAACAGCCAGAACGTTTTTGGCACCGTACTTCTGATCCACCTGCTGGAACACTTTATCTACGGCTTTGTAATTATCGGTTTTCATAACAGAAACATCAGCAAAGCTGGCTGTGCTCATTGTCAATACGGCAGCACCAATAACCGTTTTCAAGGTGGTATGCATATTCAACTCTCACTTTATCCCGAGCAGGCATTACAAAATGCAAACAGATTCTAGACTATTTGCACAAACAGGCCTTTTTTACGTCTCCCGCTTTAAAAGTGAAATAAGTAACTTGCACATACGTACGTACAAAAAAGCCCGCCCGGTGTATGCCGAGCGGGCTTTTCGGACAACCATTGGCTATCAGATCAGGGCGCGAACATCCTGAGCGTTGCTCATGGAAAGAGCCTTTTGTGCCAGGGTCTGACACTCGGCAAAGTCCATATCCCGTACAGCAGCCTTTACCAGCGGCAGGGAAGGTACGCTCACGGAGAGTTCCTTCACACCCAGACCCACCAGAATAGCGGCTGCAGCAGGGTCACTGCCCAGGCTGCCGCATACGCCAGTCCACTTGCCCGCTTTCTGGCCAGCCTTCACGGTCATGTCGATCAGGCGCAGAACCGAAGGATGCAGGGCATCGGCACGGGCAGCCAGCTTTGGATGACCACGGTCAACCGCCAGCGTGTACTGGGTCAGGTCGTTGGTGCCGATGGAGAAGAAGTCCACCTCTTCAGCCAGAATGTCGGCCATCAGGGCAGCGGAAGGCACTTCGATCATGACACCGATTTCCACCTTCTCCAGACCTTCGATCTTCGCTTCTTCCTCACGTACCAGTTTCTTCACGGCCTGAAACTCTTCCAGAGAGCCGATCATCGGGAACATAATACGCACATTGCCAGCATGGGCGGCGCGAAGAATCGCGCGCACCTGTTTACGCAGAATCGCCGGACGGCTGATACCAATGCGCACACCGCGCTCACCCAGGAAGGGATTTTCCTCTTTTGGCAGAGGCAGGTAAGCCAGAGGCTTGTCGCCACCCACGTCCAGAGTACGGACAATCACAGGACGATCTTTGCCCATAGCCTTGAAAATGCCTTCGTAAACGGCAGTCTGCTCGGCAATAGAAGGTTCAGTGGTGCGCTCCAGATACAGGAACTCAGAACGCAGCAAACCAACACCTTCTGCCCCCAGAGTCACCGCTTTCTCAGCATCGGCCTGGCTACCGATATTCGCTACGACTTCCATATGATGACCGTCTTTGGTCACCGCAGGTTCCATCGTGGCCTGGCGGGCCAACTCTGCAACACGGGCTTCTTCTTCCGCCTTTGCCTGGCAGTCGGCAATATCCTGCCCGGTAGGTTGCAGGTGAATACGGGACTTACCAGCATCCAGAATGGCTGTAGTACCAGAGGCAAAACCACGAATGGCTTCAGGCACGTTCACCAGATAAGGCAGATTCAGGGACGCCGCCAGAATCGCTGCGTGGGAAGTGGAACCGCCTTCCAGCGTACAGATACCAACTACGCGACTACGATCCAGAGTGACAACCTCAGAAGGAGTAATATCCTCCAGCACCAGAATAGTGTTTTCCGGCATGCGCTGGCTGTCGCTTTCTACACCCATGATATGGCGCATCACACGCCCACCGACATCTTCCACGTCAGTGGCACGAGCTGCCAGCATCGGGTTATCCAGCTTGCTCAGTTGTGTTGCTTCTGACACAAAACTGGTGTGCCAGGCCCACATGGCGCTCTTACCTGCTTCAATCAGCTGACGGGCGTGATCACCAATCGCCGGATCATCCAGCATTTCCAGATGAGCAGTGAACACCTCCGCCTGCTCATCCATCTCTTCCGATTTCAGGCGTTTAACCAATGCAGTCAGACCTTTGCGCGCTTGCTCAACGCCGTAATCCAGCTGGCCCAGTTCATCCTGAATATCGATACCCATTTCCGGATAGCTGGGCAGCTCGCGGGACTGGTGGAAAACATTGCCAATCACCAGACCAGATGCCGCTTTAACACCGGGAAGAATATTCTCGGATACCACAGCACTGGCCAGCAGCGGGGGTTCATTTTCGTCGATGTCTTCTTCAGCGTCGTCAGCTACCGAGGCTGCAACATTGCTCACGTCTTCACCCAGACCGGAACGGAAGCCTTCTTCGATAGCCTGTTTAGCGGCCTGGGCATCCACACCGGCTACGGTTACAGTGATCACGGAACCACGCTCGGTGGCCAGCCCCATAATCGCAGTCAGGCTGGTGCCAATACTGGTTTTGCCATTGCACACCAACTGCACTTCAGACTGAAGACCACGAATGATTTGTACCAGCTGGGAGGCAGGGCGTGCATGAAGACCAACGGGGTTCAGTACAGTCACATCAAACGTCAGTGTCTGAATGTCACCCTGAGCAGCCGCGCTGACCGCTTGCTCAGCACCCTCACCGGTCGCAAAAACTGTATGCTTGCCAGCGTCAACCGGAATGCCGGTTTGCCCAACAGCCACAGACTCACCTGTGGTCACCATCACTGCGGTTTGTACACTGATAGCCTTGGAAGCCACCAACGGAGCATCAAAGTTCAACAGCGGCTGACCAGCTTCTACTTTGTCACCCTCAACAACGAAAGTTTCAAACCCTTCGCCCTTGAGCATGACAGTATCGACACCGACGTGAATCAGAACTTCTACACCACTGTCGTGTTTTACAGTCACTGCGTGCCTGGAAGCATGCATTTGAGTCACCACCCCCGCGAAGGGGGCGTGCACGGTTTGAAAAACAGATTCTTTACCGGGGTTAATGATGATGCCTTCACCAACCATGCCACCCGCAAATACCGGGTCTACAGAGTCGGTGAGTGGTAACAGCTCACCAGTGAGAGGGGCCAGAACTTCGATCATGCCCTTACTTAGGATCATACAGCAGTGCCTTCTTCCATATCCTCAGGTACGAGCTTCATCTGCTCGGCTACCAGCTCGGCATGTGTGCCGATAACAATTTGCAGGTGGTGAGTACCTACGCGGGCCACACCCATTGCACCCAGTGCTTTCGCATCTTCATCTTTAATGGAAGATGCATCCTTCACTTGCAGGCGCAGGCGGGTGACACAGGCATCAATCTGGATCAGATTGTTGCGGCCACCCAACATGTTTACGTAGTCACGAGCCAGCTGCTTGATATCCGCTGGCTGTGCCACCACAGGCTTAACTGCTGCCTTGACCACTGGAGCAGCCTGGGTCGCTTTACCGGGAACCTGAATGGCGGACAGATCTTCTGCCGCAGAAATCTGTTTCATTTCTCCAGCAATTATCTCTGCCATAGGGCCGAGAATAATTTGCAGGTTCTTCTCACCTACGCGGATCATGCCGCTGGCCCCCAGAGCTTTCATCACGCTCTCTTCGGCTATAGAGGGGTCGTTCAAGGTCAAACGCAGGCGAGTAATGCAGGCGTCGATGTTAGTGAGGTTCTCCATACCACCCAGCACCTTCACATACTGGCGGGCTTTGTAAGCATTGCTCTTAACATCCATGCCTTCTGGAGCAGCAGAGGTGTCAGCCTCAAAGGCTTCGGTCACATCTTCCTCTTCACGACCTGGGGTCTTCAGGTTGAAAACTTTGATACCGAAGTAGAACACGCAGAAGTAAACAGCAGAGTAAACCAGACCCAGACCAACCAGCTGCCATGGCTTGGTTGCCAGCCCCCAGTTCAGCACCAGATCAAACAGACCGGCAGAAAAACCAAAGCCCGCCAGCATACCGAAGGCATTGGTCAGCGCCAGGGAAATACCTGTCAGTACAGCGTGAGCCGCATACAGAGCAGGAGCCATAAACATGAACATGAATTCCAGAGGCTCGGTGATACCGGTCAGGAATGCAGTCAGCGCCACAGACAGCAGTACACCGCCAATCTGGGAGCGACGCTCTTTGGGCGCAGCCAGATACATGGCAAAGGCAGCGGAGGGCAGACCAAACATCATCACAGGGAAGAAGCCTGTCATAAACATACCGGCGTCAGGATCGCCAGCGAAGAAGCGGTGCAGGTCACCATTCACCAGATCACCGGCAGAGTTGGTAAATTCACCCAAGCCAAACCAGAAGTAGGAGTTCAGTACGTGGTGCAGGCCCACAGGAATCAGGGCACGGTTCAGAAGACCATAAATGAACTGGCCAATACTGCCGGATTCGGCAATACCGCGACCGAACGCATCAATACCACTCTGGATGGATGGCCAGACATGCCCGGCTATCCAGGCAATGACCAGGATAAACAAGCCGGTCATGATAGGAACCAGTCTCTTGCCACTGAAGAAGCCAAGGAAGGCTGGCAATGAGGTAGCGTGGAAACGGTTGTAGGTATGACCGGCAACAACACCGGCGATGATACCGCCGAAGAACGACATGTTAATGTCGGAGTTAATAGTGCCTGCTGCTGCAGTCAGAATAAAGTAACCAACAGCACCGGCCAGTGCAGCGGCACCCGCGTTATCTTTCGACAGGCCAACAGCAATACCCATGGCAAACAACAGTGGCAGATTACCGAAAATAGCACCGCCGGATTCCGCCATAAACGGAACATTAAGAAGGTCGGGTTGCCCCAGGCGGAGCAAGAGAGCCGCAACCGGCATTACGGCAATGGGCATCATCAAAGCCTTGCCCAGTTTCTGCA
>NZ_SMME01000745.1 GCF_009711465.1 Parendozoicomonas verongulae
GAGTGCCTAAAAGAGAGCTTAAAACATGAACATCGCAAGCGAATGTTTGGCTGGATAGCGGAGTTCGCACTTACCCAAAATTAGTTTCACACCCGTTTCACAATTGTGAAACGCCGAGACAATTTTTGGGAAAATAAGGTGCGAAAATACGCCTCGTCAGATGTAAAAAAATCCCATCATCGAATGGATGACAGGATTCTTTTTGACGATGGCGGAGAGGCAGGGATTCGAACCCTGGAAGGGCTATTAACCCTCGCCGGTTTTCAAGACCGGTGCTTTCAACCACTCAGCCACCTCTCCGCAGAGGATTTCACTGCTTTGCAGTGGAATTAAAAAAGCCTGAAACCATGTGATTCCAGGCTTAAAATATGGCGGAGGGACAGGGATTCGAACCCTGGGTAGGGTATTAGCCTACGCCGGTTTTCAAGACCGGTACTTTCAACCACTCAGTCATCCCTCCAAAATCTCAGGAGAAACATCGCTGCAGCGCCTGAGACGAGATGCATGTTACTGAAATTTTCTGTCGAGTCAACGGCCTGTGCTTGATTTGCCACCCCAGACCAGTATCCTTACCAATATCCGTAGAACTTTATCGGGAAACACCTACAGGGAGACTCCAGTATGGCCCAATCACCCTCACCCTATGTAAGAGAGCAGGCTGTACAGCCTGGTTTAGATATAAGTGTTAACAAAGTTATTAAGAACACTTATATGCTGCTGAGCATGACCCTGCTCTTCAGTGCTGGCACCGCATGGCTCTCCATGAGCATTGGTGCCGGTTTTGTAAACCCCATCATGTCTCTGGTTATCAGTATCGGTCTGCTGTTTGCCCTGAATGCAGCTCGAAACAGCATCTGGGCACTACCTCTGGTATTCGCCTTCACTGGCTTCTTCGGCTACACACTGGGGCCGGTTCTGAGCGTTTACCTGTCTAACCCGGCTCTCACCGGCATTCTGATGTCTGCCCTGGCCTACACCGCCTTTATCTTCTTTGGCCTGTCGGCTTATGTGTTTGTCACCAAGAAAGACTTCTCATTCCTGCGCGGCTTTGTATTTGTCGGCCTGCTGGTTCTGATTGGTGCTTCCATCCTCGGCTTCTTCGTGGATATCTCCGGTCTGAGCCTGGCCATCTCCGCAGGTGCTGTACTGCTGGCTTCTGCCCTGATCCTGTTCGACACCAGCCGCATCATCCGTGGCGGTGAAACCAACTACATCATGGCCACCGTAAGCCTGTACCTCGACATTTATATGCTGTTTGTTCACCTGCTGAACCTGCTTACAGTCCTGAGCGGTGACGACTAATAAATAAGCACGACACGCCTCTTTGAAGAAAACCTCGCTCCGGCGAGGTTTTTTTTTTCTTGTGTTAGACTTTCGCGCCTCACAGATTGATACCGCTCTATGAACTACACACTGGTTATCCATGGCGCACCGGCGTCCTCACAAGCCTGCCAAACCGCATTGAGCTTTGCACAAGCCGCTGTGAAGCGCGGCCACAGCATTTACAGGGTTTTCTTCCTGGGGGATGCCGTTCATACCGGCTCCAGCCTCACTGTTCCGCCACAGGGTGAAGCAAACCTTCACCAAGCCTGGAAAGAATTTGGCGAAGAGCACCAGATAGATATGGTGATCTGCATTTCGGCAGCACTGAAGCGAGGCCTTCTTGATGAATCCGAAGCCACCCGCTACGACAAAGCTGCCAGCAATATAGAAGCACCATTCACTATCTCCGGCCTTGGCCAGCTGATAGACGGCACTGCAGCGGCTGACCGCACCATCACCTTTGGCAACTGACTTCAGAGAGAACAATTATGAGCAAAATCTGCATCGTCAGTTCCCACAGCCCTTACAGTTCAACCTCCGTACGCGATGGTAT
Organism: Parendozoicomonas verongulae; assembly: GCF_009711465.1. Lineage (GTDB taxonomy): Bacteria > Pseudomonadota > Gammaproteobacteria > Pseudomonadales > Endozoicomonadaceae > Sansalvadorimonas > Sansalvadorimonas verongulae. Next base: position 1,877 of record NZ_SMME01000745.1, read on the forward strand.
TGAAAGCCTGCTGGTCGCTGCCTCTTTTGATATGGACGCCTCCCTGCTGGTACTGGGAGATGGGATTCTGCAGCTGTTAAATAAACAGGCTCCAGAGTCGCTGCCCCAGAAAAACACAGGATCTCTGCTGCAGGCGCTGGAAATTTATGGTGTGGAGAGCATCTATGTTTGCGAGCAGGATTTGGTTGATCGCGGCCTGACACAAGATGACCTCATTCTTACGCCCACTATTATTTCCCGATCCCAGGTTCCATCCCTTCTGCAGGAGCAGGACAGCATCCTGAATTTCTAATGGCCTACCTACACACCATAAATAAAAGCCCGGAGCATCCGGCACTGACCCAGGCAACAGTTGCACTGAATACTGGCGATACTTTGCTTTTTATCGAAGATGGGGTGAACGCCCTTATAGCAGGCAGCCTCAACGCCAAGGCCGTCAAAGATATAGCTGACACATATCCCGTTTACTGTCTGAAGGCTGATGTTCAGGCTCGGGGATTGATGAACCGTCTGCCAAACTGGGTGACTGTCGTAGATTTCGATGGCTTTGTTGCACTGACTGAACAGCACACAAAAACCCTCAGCTGGTTTTGATACATCATAAATAACGCACCCATGAAAAGCCTGAAGATAAACGACACTGAAATCCCACTCGACAATGATGGCTACCTCGTCAATCTGTCCGACTGGAATACCGACACCGCTCACGCCCTCGCACAGGATGAAAACATCTCTCTGGATGAGGCACACTGGGAGATCATCAACCTGATTCGCCAGTTCTACCAGCAATACGAACTGGCTCCCAGCCAACGCCCGATGGTGAGATATGTTAAGGAAAATTTGGGAGCAGAAAAGGGCAATAGCATGTATCTTATGAAGTTGTTCCCCGGAAGTCCGGCCAAAATCGTATCCCGTATTGCCGGGCTGCCCAGGCCAACAAACTGCTTCTAAATACACTGATTGAAGCAAGAGCAACACATTACAAGCACATCAGGGTTTTCTGTAGACGACACTCACCGGCAATTCTTCAGAACGAAGATTACAAGCGTTCATTTACCTATTGCCGGACTGTTCACAGCCCCCTATAGTGCGCTGCCTACGCGAATCCATGCCCCCGCAGGAACACACAACATTTCATGAGCCCCGTCACATTTATCTATGGCCCAATGAAATCCGGTAAGACGGCTCGTCTGATCGGTGATTTCTATGCACTGTCAGAAGACCACTCTGTACTGGTCATCCGTCCGGCACTCGATACCCGTTCACCGGACGACAAGGTAAAGAGCCGTAACGGCCGGGAACTGCCTTGCTTCGTTTTCGACTCTACGGAAACCGTTGTCGAAAAAATCCGTGAAAGCAAACCCACTTATGTTCTGGTAGATGAATCACAGTTTCTGCCAGAAGAGACCATCATGCGCCTGATTCGTTTGTCCATCACCGGAATCCGCGTGCGCTTTTATGGCCTGATGACTGATTATCGCGGTGCCACCTTTGCAGCATCGGAACTGATTACCCGCTACGCACAACAGCTCGATCCGCTGTTTGCCGACTGCAAATGCGGTGCACCTGCGCAATTCACCCGTTTTGTGGGTGAAAGTAACGGCCGAACGATTATCGTTGGCCATGATGAACAATACTTCCCTGTCTGCACCGAGTGCTTTTTGGAGGCTCAACAATGATTAACCAACAGACCAACCACTTCGTCGCGGTTGAAGCTAACATCGCTGCAGGGAAATCCACTCTGTTACCAGAGTTGGCCAAGGAGCTGGGCTGGGAGTCACTGAAAGAGCCAGTAGATGATCCACGCTTCACCGAGCTACTGGAAGATTTCACTAAGCACCCTCACGATGCGAACCGTCGTATTCGTTTTCAGAAGTACATCACCGAGCGTCGTGCAAACCTGGTGAAGCACCTGGATACCAGCAAGAACTACCTGATAGAACGCTCCCTGTACTCTGACCTGATTTTCTCCCAGGCCAACTTCCTGTCCATGGAACAACCCAGTGCCATGTATATGGATTACTACTACGACATCAAGCGCCGCCTGACTGAGTACCCACGCATCAGTGCTGTCGTATATCTTCGCACGACTCCGGAAGTGGCCTATGGACGCCTTCTCTCCCGTGCCCGAGATGCAGAAGATGGCACTCCACTGTCTTACATCAAAGACCTGCACAACTTCCACGAAGCCTGCCTGCCACAGATTTGCCGTGAGATGAACACCCCACTGCTAAATCTGGAGTGGGACAACTTCGGTTGCAAGAAAGAAGTTGCCCAGAAAATCCTGAGCATCATTGCCGAACAGGAAGAGCGTAACGTCGCTTAAGCTGACTCCGCTGTTGGACTGACTGGTTCTGCCTCAGGCTGGAACCAGTTCAACTTATCCCGCAGCGACACCACACTGCCCACAATAATCAAAGTTGGCGGTTTTACCTCTTCATTTCTAATCTTCTCAGCCATCGTCGCCAGTGTGCCCACCCACACTTTTTGCTTCTGCATTGTCCCCTGTTGCACCAAAGCAATCGGCGTATCAGAATCGCGTCCATGATCAACCAGCTTCTGACAAATCACTGACAAACCCAACAACCCCATGTAGAAGACGAGTGTCTGATTACCGCTGGCCATATCCTGCCAGTGCAAATCGATAGAGCCGTCTTTCAGGTGCCCTGTCACGAAACGTACAGATTGAGCATGATCGCGATGAGTAAGAGGAATACCGGAATAGCTGGCACAGCCGGAAGCAGCGGTAATTCCGGGAACTACCTGAAAGGGAATACCTTCAGACATCAGGGTTTCAATTTCCTCCCCACCCCGGCCAAAGATAAAGGGGTCACCTCCTTTAAGGCGGAGTACACGACGCCCCTCTTTTGCCAGTTTCGCCAATAAACGGTTGATCTCACCCTGGGGCACGGTATGACGATTACGGCGCTTACCGACATAGATTCTATCTGCATCACGACGGCACAGGTTCAGTACCTCATCAGAGACCAAACGGTCATAAAGCACTACATCCGCCTGCTGCATCAGCCGCAAAGCCTTAAAAGTCAGAAGATCCGGATCACCTGGGCCGCCACCGACCAGATAGACTTCCCCGACAGTTTGCTTGTTATGGCTGTCCAACTCCCTGGACATCAGCGATTCAGCCCTATCAATATTTCCATTTAATGCTGCTTCCGCAGCGGGGCCTGCCAGTACCTTCTCCCAGAAGTAACGGCGATCATTCAGATTATTAAAACGAGCCTTCACCCTCTTGCGGAACCGTCCAGACAATTCTGCCAAACGGCCATAGCCATGGGGAATAAGTGCTTCAAGGCGGGTGCGCAATATGCGCGCCAGCACCGGCGCCTTACCGGCACTGGAAAGAGCAACAACCAGAGGAGAACGGTCAATAATAGCCGGCATAATAGCATTGCCTAAGTCTGCACCGTCTACCACATTAACAAATAGATTGCGGGCTTTGGCATCCCGGGCAACAAGCTCATTCACCTGATTATCATCAGTGGCCGCAATCACCAGCTTGACATGGGGAAGAGACTCTTCTGATAGATGGGAAGACACATAAGGCTCTTGCACAAGCCAATGCTCTTTTCCTGTCAGCAAATCCTGTAATTCATCACAAATATCAGGAGCTACAAGACAGATATGAGCACCGGCAGACAACAGTAACCGAACTTTCCGAAGAGCAATATCCTGCCCCCCAACAACCAGTACAGTTTGCCCTTTTAACTCGAGGAACAGCGGCAGATAATTCATTGTTTTTATAGTCAACTACAAATGTGTCAACACTCTACCTGTTATCCATAGCTATTGACCAGCCCCGAGATTCCTTTCACCTCCTTCCCGTTGTATAGCCTTTGCCAGAGAAAACCTTGAACTTTGTTTTAGCCGCTTCCTTTCGTACATCCTCGTTATTCACTTTCTTCGCGGCCTGGTTCATTTTGGCGGCGACCTCTGCTTTCGAAACCGCCTCTGCGGGCTTACCAGTTTTCAGTACAAATCCTTTATTAGGGGCTGCGGGCTTACCAGGTACCACTCCACTATCCCAAAGCGTATCTGCAGGCCAAAAGTCCGGGTACTCCACAATCAGGTCAGGCTCACTGCCAAGGGTATAAACAGCACCTGCAGGCTCATGTTTTTTATTTTTTAACTTCCCGCGCTTCACCTCAAATTCAAAATGTTCCCCTTTGCTTGTATCAATCTGAAGATGCTCCCCTTCCCGCAGAGTCGGGTAGTTATCTACGATAGATTGGGTGAGAATATCAGCCAGCTGCTCCAGATTTTTGTATGGGCCTTCTTTGACAGCCAGCTCAAACTGTCCAACAGGCTCCAGCTCCACGGGCATGATGGAGACGGTGCTCCCGGATCCCGGCTCAATCTGAAGGCCATTAAACTGATGCTGCGCCATATAAATGCTTTTTGAGGGCCCGCTGCGCCACCCCAGTTCAGAGTTAGCCACCCACACTTTTCGTCCATCCGTGCCGGTTATCTCAAACTGCCACTTTTTGGATGGGGAGGTTTTGGCAATATATTGGTACAGGTCGTAGGAGAGGTCGATCCTGTTCTGGTTTTTCAAGTCATATTCGTATTCAACCGCCACATCGGAAATAGGCAGCCCCATTCGCTTTCTGATAACGGGTGCCGTCAAACCAGCACTTATCAACTTGCCGGACTCCAGATCCTTAAGACGTGGACGCACTTTTCCCCACAAGGCTGTTTTCTTAATGCCCAGATCAGGGTGGTAACCGGATGCCAACCAACCGGCATTCATCATCAACTGAGCCAGAGATGTCCAGCTGCGGGGAATGCGGTATAAGGTGCCGTCACTGTTATTGCCCCCTACCTGAAAGAGCCTGAGTTTCTTGATGCCTGAGAAGTCGTTCACACCTTCCAGAAAAACAGCCCCGTCTCCACCTGCCAGCTCCACCGTCCAGTAGCCATCCTTCGTCCAGTCCAGCTCAAGGGGTAAAAGCTGTATATCATTGACAAGCGCTGTAGCACGGCCGGTTTTCAAAACAGCAAGAATCGTATTCAGCACTTCTGGTTGGAACAGACTGATAACCTCGGAATCCCGACGCCGCTCAGGTAATTCCAGCCATACCCCGCCTCGCTCGCTATGAAAACGCACGCCAAGATGCAACCAGTGCCAGGTATGAGAGGCATCTCGCCACCCTACACGAACCCCGGCCCCACGGCGATCATGGAACGGTATGACATTCAGCCGACCAAGCTTCTGGTCAATCATTTCTCTGTGAATTGACAACAAGGAACATGTTACAGGATCCAGTCCAGAAGAAAGAGAGACAGGGTCTATCAGCGGGTTAGGAATAAATGCAAAGACAGTCCCCATATCCTGCTGCTCTACTGCCATAACCAACCTTGCACTGACACCAGCGAGATCAACTTCAACAGCCTGATTCCTTATGGAGCCCGACCACCAGCCATATTGATCAAGAAATGTCGACAGATACCAGGCACTTCCCCCCATGCCTACCGCTGTTCCCAGTCGCCCCAGCCAGAGGGGAATCGTTTGAGAAAGCCATTTTCCCTGAGGGAGATACCGATAGGCATCAAGAGACAACCTGTTGACGTAACTTACACCACCAAGCAAGGCGGCATTGAGAAGAAAGGGGTAAGGCGAGAATTCCTGAAGGTAAACAGAGTGGGAGCCAGCCCGCACCCAAAACCCTTCCGGGGTATTGGCAAAAACAGGAGGTTCACTCCAGCCTGCGGGAACCAGCAACACCAGAGAAAGAACCAGGACGCCCCATCCATATCCGCCTTTTTTCACCCACTAACCCCTTGTACCATGCTCGCCCTGTCCCTTCGATAAGGGCAGGGAATTTATATTCTTAACAACTATAAGGGAGGGGAGTTTAGGCTAAATCCAAAAAATCGTGAGAGAAACCTGCCTGTTCTTTGGCACTTTATCACTGCCAGCGGGTCTGCTCAGAAAAGAATTGCTCCTTTCCTCCCTCTATCAGCCCTTGAACAGTCACTGCGCGGTGGCTGGCTAAAATGACAAGAAGGCATATACCAGCTTCATTTCAGGGGGCCGTCATGGACAGGCAGAACGTAGGATCCATTAACATAGACAACGCAGCCCTCACCCAGAAGCTGCAAGAGCTCCAGAATGCCAACCAGGGCGATAGTGAAGTTCGTATCAAAGTGACTAAAAGCGGTGAGATTGAGGTTCGGGCCGATCAGGCCAGAGGTGCATTCGGCCGGTTTGGTATTGTCACAGGAAAAGTAAAAAACAAATCACTGAAAGAGCAGCAGAACCTTACTGACTACGTCCTTAAGCTCAATCCTTATGCTGAAAAAGAGATAAAGGGTCGATCGGTCATCACTGTTGATACAGCGCTTAAAGCTCTGAGCGTTACCCCTCCAGAGGCATCCCCGTTACAACAGCTGCGCGATATTGCCATGAGCGGTCATCCAAAGGCGGGGGAGCACATGCAGGCCCGGCTCTCTCAGGTGACAGACCTCACGTTAGTGCAAGACCTGCAAAGCAACCTTGCCCCACTTGCCCGTGAAAGCCGCCTCCCCCCAAACGGGCAGGCAGCCTATAAAGCCGTACAAACCCGTGGGGCTCAGCTTACCGGTGCCAAAATTGCTGAGGAAGCACTTAGCAGTGGAACATCCAACCCCTTACAGGCAGCAAGTACAGCTATCAACAAAACAAAGTTTTCTACACGTCCGCAGGCTAACAAGGCCCTTGTCACGGAGGCTCTGGGCGTCGCCAGACAGCTTATTCAACAGGCTCAACAGCAGCGAGCAGAGAACACGCCTCCACCATTGCCGGGCAATCATCCATCATCACGTACTGTAGACTCAGAACCTCAATCA
>NZ_SMME01000722.1:0-5805 GCF_009711465.1 Parendozoicomonas verongulae
TTAACTCGAGAGGTGAAAGTCCTCTTACCAAGTATTCGCAGAGCCGAAGGTTAACGAAAGGGCAAGGGCGTTGTCGCGAGGCCGGGTCTAAATGAACCCCAACGCAAAATCACGGGGCAACGAATAAGAACCCAAAAACAAACCACCCAAATCACCTCTGAAGCTTAAGCACCTCACCAGTAAATTCCCTCAAAGACATAAGCCACCCCTGCTGCTCTTCCGTATAAGAAGCCTGAACAGACTCCGGAACCACCAGCTGCAAGTTACTCGCCTGCATCTCCGATGTCTGGGACTGACTGATCCCAGGCTGCAGGGTCAGCAAATGTTTTTTCTCAATCTTGTTTGCTTCTGACAGCACCTGCCGCCACCGGTCTTTACAGCTAGATTTAGCCCCCAGCACCCGCAGGTGAGCACCAGGAAAGCCCTCATTGTGATAGGACTCAAAGGAAGGGAAGAGGAAGTCAGGCTTCTTCTTATTTTCCGTAACATTCTTACGGGAACCATGCTCAAATTTAATTCCGAACTCCCGGAAAGCATGATCAAGGTGGTTCTCCAGACCAAGACCTGGCCGCCTGAAAGAGGATCAGTTCGCCAGCCATTTTTTTGTTCCTTATCCAATCACAATATCAAAATAGCCTCTCTTACCCCCATTCTTTAACATCCCCACGCGCCTAAGCACATCAGATAGTTGCTCAGATTTTGAGGGCTGTCTATGCCTGTTCACATGAAACGAGAAAAAGCTCCATGCTATGGACAGAAGAGTGCGAGAGGGGCAGTCTTACCAAAGACTTTTTCCCATAAGTACAAAAGCAAGGCACATTTTCGGTACAGGACTATTCAGGAGGAGAAAATGGCTTTTTATATGATCACCTATGGGCGCTCAGAGATTACTGAGGCTTACGTAGGCCAGACAGAACAGGACACTGTTGCAAATGCCAGAGGCCTGATTGACAAATGGCCTGAATATACAGGCATGGACGATAGAGAGATTGTCGACATGCTTCGTGAAGATGAAATGTGCGAATTTGATATGGTACAAATTCAAGCTGAGTGGAAAGGTTCTGAGTTACCACTAAAAGTTATGGTTGAACTTTATGACAATCAAAAAGTGCCTGCTCGTATTTATACCGCATAGACGTTAAATGCAGTTCACTCATCATCTGTGTACAGTTTCCTCTGATTTACTTTTAGCTGAGGCTGCATTGCGGCTGTAGTGAGTCATGATACATACAGAGAGGAAGCGGGATAACCACGTTAAAGGACTGATTTTCATGGCAAGACGCAGCAATGGCTTTAGAACAGTTGTCAAAGTCGCCAAGGCTATTGATCGCGCTAATAAACAAGCGATAAGAGAAAGAGAACGGCAAGAAAAGGCTCTGGCCAGAGAAGAAGCACGGTTGGAGCGTGAGTTTGCCAGGCAGCAGAAAGACTATGAGCGTCAGATGCGCCAAAGGGAAAAAGAGGAAATCGCTGCGGCCAAAGAACGTCTCAAAAAAGAACTTTCTGACTCAAAAGCTATGTACGAGCTGCGCTGCTCCGAACGAGAAAGTTTAAGAACACAGATTATTCGAGAGGTCTTGAAATAGAATGGAACCTACGATGATTGCTGCAGCCGTAGCAGCCGCTACCATTTCTGCAGTGCTGACTTTTTTCATTACCAGCAAACAGGCCGATAAGAAGATAAAGGAATATTCGTCTTTATCCGGAGCGATCAAAAGCAAACAGTCTGAACTTGAAACGCTGCAAATTGAAGCTAAAAAGGCTGAAGATTATTTTAAGAAAACAGACGCTGATACCAAGGAGCTTCAAAAGCTCAAAAAGCATGCCGACCAGATCGAAGACTCTCTTGAAGAGGGAAAGAAACAATATCAGAAACTGACTACCGATCTGGATGCGATAAAAGTATCCCATGAAGCAGAAAGTGTGGCACTTGATGCCCTGTTAGCTGATCTGGATCTCTACTCCCGCATAGATGGTTTGACCAGCCATGGCCACTTTGAGAGACCAGAGTATCTCTACGAAACCTCTGAACGGTTTGCAGAAGAAATAAAGCAGATCCGACAGGAGCAGAAGGAGCTTATTAAGGTGAAGGAAGCCGTCACCTACCCTGAAGACATCGTCATCTCCGAGAACAAATCCTACAACAAAAAAATTCTTGAGGGTCAGGTGCGCCTTATGCTGTCTGCCTTCAATATTGAGTGCGACCTTCTCATTGGCAAGGTCAAGCCAAGTTCTTATGTAAGAACACTGGAGAGGATTGAAAAGCTTGCCAATACTCTGGAAAAGTCAGCCGCAAGTCTCAAGTGTGGCTTTAATATTCGCTATGTCGAACTGAAGTTTCAGGAGTGCACCCTCCAGTACCAGCACGCACTCAAAAAGCAGGAAGAGCAAGAAGAACAGCGGCTAATCAGGGAGCAGATTCGGGAAGAGCAAAAAGCCATCAAGGAATACGAGAGAGCGGTAGCTCAGGCTGAAAAAGAAGAGCGCATGTACAGGGACATGCTGGCCAGAGCACGGGAAGAGCTCAGCCAAGTTTCTGAAAAAGAGAGAGCTGTGGCTGAGCAGAGAATTGCGGATCTTGAGCAACAGCTGGCAGATGCAGAAGCCAAAGAGGAGCGAGCCAAGAGCATGGCAGAACAGACCAGAAAAGGTCATGTTTATGTGATTAGCAATATTGGCTCGTTTGGTGAGAACGTTTATAAAATTGGTCTTACAAGACGACTTGAACCGATGGATCGAGTCAAAGAGCTGGGTGATGCAAGTGTGCCATTTTCCTTTGATGTACATGCCATGGTTTATGTGGATGATGCCCCCGCACTAGAGTCAGCACTCCATCGGGAATTCACAGAGTCGAGAGTGAATGCCGTGAATATGCGAAAAGAGTTCTTTCATGTAGATCTGCACGATATTAGGCAGGCTGTTGAGCGAATTGCCGGAATAGATACTGAGTTCAAAATGACGGCGCTTGCAGAAGAGTATTATGAAACCAGACGATTGCAGAAGGTAGACGTAGCTGCAGCCTGACCGGCTCCGGCTCCGGCTCCGGCTCCGGCTTCCGGCATTGGGTGGATTAGTTTACACGCAGAGTATGACAAACAGCGTTTTTAGGAGGGAGTGATGTTCGTGATCAAAGTCATTAAGACCGAACAAGATCATGCTGAAGCCATGGCTCGCCTGCTAGATCTGATGGACAGCAATTTTGTTGAAGGCTCCGCTGAGGAGAATGAACTGGAAGTGCTCTCTATTCTTATCGAAAAGTATGAAGCAGAGCACCTCCCTATGGATAACCCTGACCCGATAGAAGCTATCAAGTTTCGTATGGATCAGCAGGGCCTATCTCGTAAAGACATGGTGCCTTACTTTGGTTCTCAAACTCAGGCTTCTGAAGTTTTGAACGGCAAGCGTCCTCTGACCCTTGCCATGATTAGAAAGCTTTATCTTGGGCTTGGCATTCCTGCGGATATTTTAATCCATAAGCCTCAACTCACAACAGAAGTTAGCAAGTTTGGTATATCGTGACTGAACATGTGAAAGGTTCGTCAGTGTATACCTAAAACCTCAAGCTCTCTCACGTAGTGGATGGAAGGCCTCTGAGGAGGCCTTTTTCCTTCTGCGACGACTATGATTAATGAGGCTGGCTATGCTCAATTTCCAACTCTATCTCTGCCAGCTCAACCTTGGGGTCTGCACATATATCCAGCGGATCTCGGCCCATTTCTGCAGCACACTGCTTTATCATCGTCTCCATGCTTTCAGATGCCTTAAAGAACACTTTAAATGGCAGATAATGTTTGACCATCTGGTTGGCAACATTAATGGCCACATGCTCCATCTCTGTTTTGTTGTTCGCATAAGCCATGGCCGCTAACAAAAAGAAAACTGTTTCAGTGGCTTCAGTCTGATGATACCGGTTAGGCGACATGGACTCTCCGTGATACTCCCTCACTTTCTTATTCGCACTTCAGATTAACACGAAAATAAACGACCACAACCACTCGCTTTCTCCCCACACCATCCTAATGTGAACACTGCAACGAACAACAACATCAAGGAGAAAGCCATGAGCAAGAACGCCACAGAGACTAAGACTACAAACAAGTCAACCGCAGCCGCCTCAACCGAGATCATCGCCAAAAACTTCAAGGCCATGCTCAACAAAACCTACGAAGTACGGATTGATGAGCAGCCTGTCACCGAAGGTGGCCTGAACTGTATCGGAGGCTGGAAAGCCACTCTCAAAACAGCCAGCGAAGAGGTCGCCTTCGACGAAAAGGCACTCGCTGAAATACGCTACGAAAAAGGCGACTACCTGCTCGACGACGCCAAAGGCAAAGGCCGCACGGTGGCTTTCTATACCATGCGAAAGGTCAGCCCCCGCCTGTAACCCGAGACCTCACCCCTGCCCACAGGGGCCAGTCTGGCCCCTTCCTGCTCCCTCCTTGTCTGATCAGACCACCCAACTATCCTTCCTCCCCACCTCTCCCCCTTTTCCTGTCTAAAGCCCACAACCGGCCAGCTGTCGGCTGCTGCGTTTGCTTTCCTTAACTGCGGTTGATAGCTTGTGAATAACGGTTGAATTGATCTGGTAATCATTCAACACGGAGGCATGGAGAATGCCGGAATACGAGCAAGTCATCTGTGCTGTGGATAACGCACTGGCCGCCTACCAGAGGCTGGTCGACAGGGACGACCAAAAACAAAACTTCATAGAAACTTTTGTCTGCGAGCAGCTTCAGCAAATAAAAGACAAGGTTCAGGCCAGTGAATATCTGAGCAGTTTCATTGATCACAACGAAGAGCTGCTGGCGGAGTATCTGGAGAGTATTGCCAACAGCCTGTGGAAACAAAACGTCAGGGAGACGACACATGGGTGAGAGGCAAACTGTCAAAGGCCGCATATACCTGCTGGCAAAGCGATCCAACACCAAACCGGACAAAATCAGTTACCAGATCAGCGGCTGCGAAATGCCCGACCTTGGTTACCTAACTGTGGATAGCCGGGAAGTGGAAATGAACATCCCGGATGATGTGGACGCAGTCCAGCTGGCCATCCAGGAACTCACAGCTACCAAAACCCAGATCGAGCAACAGGCCCGAGCCGAGATAAACGACATTGAAGAACGTCTGGATATTCTGAAAACCAGCGCAGCAAACACCCCGCAATAACCCTCCCTCCAGAGGCCAGAACCATCAGGCCTCTCCCTTCCCGCAACCGCAATTACGGTCAGAGCGGAAATATAACGCCTGATAAAATCCCGCACTGTCCCTTTTACTTTGCAGAGTCCCAGCAAGGATTCGCAAATGAAAGGCATCCACATTTTCAAAGCCGGTGAGCATACCGACAGCAAAGGCACTGCAGCCGAGTTCACCGAGTCCATCCTCAAAGCGTCAGCCGACGCCTACGATCCCAAACAGCACGAAGCCCCCATTGTTGTCGGCCATCCCAAAAGCAACGGCCCGGCGTGGGGCTGGATTACTGATGTCCAGTTTTCCGAAGAGGGCCTGACCGCCAACCCGGATCAGGTTGACCCGGAGTTTGAAGAGCTGGTGGAGAAGGGCCGGTTCAAGAAGGTCTCGGCCAGTTTCTACCAGCCCGACAGCCCTAACAACCCGGTGCCCGGCGTCTACTACCTGCGCCACGTGGGTTTTCTGGGCGCACAGCCCCCGGCCATCAAGGGCCTGAAGGACATCGAGTTCAACGACAGCGATGAAGGCGTGGTGGAGTTTGCCGCCAGCATGGACGGCCTGACCAACAGCGTACAACTCGTCGGCACGGTATTCCGCAAACTCCGCGAGTTCCTGATC
>NZ_SMME01000722.1:5815-6044 GCF_009711465.1 Parendozoicomonas verongulae
TGCCAGTTTCTACCAGCCCGACAGCCCCAACAACCCGGTGCCCGGCGTTTACTACTTGCGTCACGTGGGCTTTCTGGGCGCACAGCCCCCGGCCATCAAGGGCCTGAAGGACATCGAGTTCAACGACAGCGATGAAGGCGTGGTGGAGTTTGCCGCCAGCATGGACGGCCTGACCAGCAGCGTAAAAGTCGTGGGCACTGTATTCCGCAAACTCCGCGAGTTCCTGATC
>NZ_SMME01000722.1:6054-6532 GCF_009711465.1 Parendozoicomonas verongulae
CCTTGCTGTATCCCCTGCCTTTAGCGAGGCACCCAAAAAAGACACCAACCCCAAATCCCCAGAGGGCAACACCATGGATGAAAAAGAGCTCAAGGCCGAGCAGGACAAGCTGAAGGCGCAGCAGGCGGAGATTGACGCCAAGACCGCAGCCTTCAACGAGCGTGAAACCCAGATCAAGGCCACCGAGAAGGCACTGGCTATCAAGGCCATTTCTTCCGATCTGGATCAGCTGGTGAAGGACGGCAAGGTACTGCCTGCTCAACAGGCGGCACTGGCCGAGTTCATGTCCACTCTGGACAGCGACAAGGATGTCGTTGAGTTCGGTGAGGGCGACGACAAGAAGAAACTCAGCCAGCGTGGCTTTATGCAGAGCTACCTCGCCGGTCTGCCGAAGGTGGTGGAGTTTAAAGAACTGTCTGATGACGACGGCGACGACAACGGCGAGTCGGACGACAGTCAGGAGCTGGCCTCTCAGGCC
>NZ_SMME01000722.1:6552-6913 GCF_009711465.1 Parendozoicomonas verongulae
TCCGGCCTGCCGAAGGTGGTGGAGTTTAAGGAAGTGACTCCTGACGATGGCGGTGACAACGGCGAGTCAGACGACAGTCAGGAGCTGGCCTCTCAGGCCCTGTCCTATCAGGAAGCCGAGAGCAAGAAGGGCCGTAACATTTCGATTACGGATGCGGTGAACGCAGTCGTGCAAGGCAAGCATGCTCTTAACAACAAGAGTGCAAAGGACTAATCCCATGAGAAATGACGGACTGATCAAAACATTCCATGCCGAAGGCACACTCGCTGGCCGCAAACTGGTGACCTTTGGCACCGGCAAGCTGAAAGTGAAACAAGCCACGGCGGCCACCGATGCCCTGATCGGTGTCACCACCCAGATC
>NZ_SMME01000722.1:7105-7187 GCF_009711465.1 Parendozoicomonas verongulae
TGCCGACAAAGACGTGGTCGAGTTCGGTGAAGGCGACGACAAGAAGAAACTCAGCCAGCGTGGCTTTATGCAGAGCTACCTC
>NZ_SMME01000284.1 GCF_009711465.1 Parendozoicomonas verongulae
GATCCAGAGCCTTCAGCGCCATTTGAAGAAGAGTTGGATCAGCCTGAACCGGAGCTGCCTTCAGAAAGTAGAGCGCCAAAACCGACGATCATCATTACCGATGAAAGCATGGTGGCTGATAAACAGGGTGAGAATAGTCTGCACAGAATTGTCCGGTATCATTCACCGGATGAGATAGAAGCCATCTTCACCCATAACTCAGAAACCATTAAGCCGGATATGCTGACGGTTACCAATCTGGCCGGACAATCACCACTGGATATATTGATTGAGCGTGGCATAAAACCGGCTATTGTTTTTCCATGGCTTCTATACAGCCTGACCGGTGCCGTAGCGAATGACCTGGTTGACCAGAACCTGTTTGGAGAACTCAGCTGGCAGCAGTTATACGATTTTGCACGTTTATCGGCTTATGTTGAAAAGGATAAAAAGCTGAAACAGATTCTGGAAATGCTGGAGCCCGTGTTTTTTTCTGCG
>NZ_SMME01000197.1 GCF_009711465.1 Parendozoicomonas verongulae
TGGATATCGAGAACCATGTGTACCGAAGGTGTAAGGCGTATATCTACTTGAATTGCCTTGTCTGCGAGGAGGAGTAGCCTGCCAGTCACGACGGCCTTTCCCATAGTGTGGCGGTATGTTCATACTCTGAATAAACCTTTATAGCAGTGATGTCAGGGGGCGTTAACCCAATATTTTTTGTATGGATAGTGGTGACAAAACAAAGGTTCAAAATGAGTCAGGATCATAAACAGGGCTGTTTGAAGATTACGCAATCATATGAGCCAATAGCTGTCGTTCCCTTAGCCTCCAGGGTTCATCTTTCGCCAGCTCATGCCGGTGGGGCTCAAGGTCGTTGGCCAGATCAAAGAGTGAT
>NZ_SMME01000698.1 GCF_009711465.1 Parendozoicomonas verongulae
CAGTGCAGTAACGACGCTCGGTGCAAGGGGGGGCGCAACACCACCTGCCTCTGCGGCACCACCTTTGCTTCGGTCAGTCTTCTCAACTCTCACCGTCAGAGCAGCCGAGACGCCCGGTGTAAGGGAAAGCAAAACACTACCTGCGCCTGCGGCCTCATCTTTGATTCGGTCAACCGGCTTTACTCTCACCGCCGGGGCAGCCAGGACGCTCGGTGCAAAGGGAAGCGGAACACTACCTGTCCCTGCGGCACCACCTTTGATACGGTCAACCTGTTTAACACTCACCGCAAGTACAGCAGCGACACCCGGTGCAAGGCGAAGCGAGTCAAACAGAAAGGAGGCGGGATTTAAAAAAGCTATGGCTTTAACAGTTCAGATTTACAAGGATAACAGCCTCGGGAATAGGCCGCTTTGCCTGACTCGAGAAGATTCCTTAGGAATTCGGTGTGTTTATTGCGAATGTGGAGATATGAGGGGAATGAAATAAGTTTTGGCTATATGGCCCGGCTACTGATGTCGTTGTGCCTACAATGAATGGGGTAGGTCGGGCATAAGGAGTTGATATGGCCAGTCGAGAAAAGCAACGTATATTGGATGGAATCGAGGCACTTTATCCTGCAGATTCTTCCCACGGGCGCACAGCCTTTATAGGACAGATTCTTCTGCACCACGCTCTTGAAAACACTCACTATAACTGGCGCGACCTCCCTCCCAGTATTCTGGCCCACTACCTTGCAATCTGTGAAGACTATGAACGCAAATCTGAAGACTCTATGAATGGTGCCAACATCTCTGTGGATACACTGCCTGGTTATTTTAAACAGTGAATCATTTGCAGACATGCAGAACGGGGTATTCTTTATAGAGTACCCTTTTTTATTGGGCTCTATCTGGATCCATAATTTATCGGGTTTGAAAATTGCCTCAGTCTGACTCATCAACTAGCCTTTCGTGTCTGAGTTGAATCAGGGGGTATGCTCGTTGCAAAGGCTGGCAAATGCCTCATGGCTTTGGTTTATCCTGACCGTTGCTCCCGCTGTTGTTGATGCGGGTACAGACAAGCAGGTGAGTCACTGCACTTTTGTCTTGCCGTCAGGTAAAGGGGAGGCCGATATCATCTCAACAGGCCGTATCCGCATATCTTCACCTGTCGTTCAACCTCTGGACGACACATTCTGTGTACCGGGTCCAGAAAATAGCCTGGTCTGCCAGGGGGGTGGGAGTCTATCCAGAATCAGGGTACCACGTCAGAACAAGGAAACCCCTGGGCTGATAGTTGAGGGCTCTACCTGCTCCGCAACTCCCAGCAAAGTTCATTCCTCGTCAGCGACAGATGACGTGATAATAACAGGTGAATTCGTTGATGGGTTTCGGCTGCCTTTTAATTATGATATTAACGCTTGGGAAATTCACTGCCGAACAGTTGTCAAACAAGAGGTAGAAGGGGTTTATGAGGCGGCATCAACAGCCTCAGGTAACTTGGGTTACGATAGCCCTGCACCGACAGTAGAAGTATTGAACCAAGGTGACAAGGGGGGAGTGTACCGAGGAAAGCGGAACACTACCTGCTTTTGTGGCGCTACCTTCGATTCACCAGGCGCACTTAACTCTCACCACCAGATCTGCAGGGACCCTCGATGCAAGGGAAAGTGGAACACCACCTGTCCCTGTGGTGCTACCTTCGATTCGCCCAGCTTGCTTAACTCTCACCGCCAAGGCAGCAGGAACGCCCCGTGCAAGGGGAGGCGGAACACAACTTGCCCTTGCGGCGTGCCCTTTGATTCGGTCAACCTGCTTATCTCTCACCGCCAGAGCAGCCGAGACCCCCGATGCAGGGGAAAGTGGAACACCGTCTGCCCTTGCGGCGCCGCCTTCGATTCGGTCAACCTGCTTAGCTCTCACCGCCGGGGCAGCAGCGACGTCCGGTGTAAGGGAAAGAAGAACACCACTTGCCTCTGCGGCGCCACCTTCGACTCGGTCAACCTGCTTAGCTCTCACCGCCGGGGCAGCAGTGACGCCAAGTGCAAGGGTAGGTGGAACACCACCTGCCCCTGCGGCTTCATCTTCGATTCCCCCAGTCAGCTTAACTCTCACCGCCAGAGCAGCAGCAATGCCCCGTGCAAGGGGAAACGGAGCACCACCTGCCACTGCGGCGCCACCTTCGATTCGCCCAGCCTGCTTAACTCTCACCGCCAGAGCAGCAGCAATGCCCTGTGCAAGGAGAAACTGATCAGAAAGAAAGGAGCCAGGTAAACTCATGTGGGCAATACTGCCGTATTTTTCAGCCAGTGCGTAACTTCAGTTACTTATTGGAGAGGACTTGGACAACTGAACCATAGGGGTATTCTGTATACTGGGGCGACTCTGTGTAAAGAGTACAGTCGTCTATATTCCAGTGCTTGCAGGGTTTTTCAGGTCAATAACGTTATTTAAAGGAAAGTAATACTGTGACATTTCAGATAAGGGTTCTTCCTGAAGGAGTGAAGGTAGAGTGCTCTGACTCTGATGTTTCCATGCGTTTGGGCGTGCAGGGAGAGTGGAAAGCTATACGTCACGATGAGAGATTTTATCGTCGGGGTGTTGATGGTTCAGTGCATGGGGCAAACGGCATCTTTTCTCCGGGAGCGAAGCAGGCCGTTGAGTTGCATCAGGACATATTACCATTCTGTCGCCGTACGTTAGAGGCAGGTGTTGCGGATGCCGTAGAGGTTATACTGCAACGGTGTCTTCGGTTGCCCATCGGGTTTTATCATCAGCAGGAGCAGGCTTATCAGGCGGTTTATCCGGAAGGTGTACCTGTTCTTCCCCCTGACCGTTATCGGGACGTGGTTTTTCCCGTGACAACCGGTTGCCCTAATGGCCAGTGCACGTTTTGTGCGTTTTATCGTGGAAAGCCTTTCTCGCTTCTGAGAAGTGATGGCCAGGACGATTTCTCCCGGCAGGTGAAAACACTCTTTCCAAAAGGCGTTGCTGGACGAGAAGGAATATTCCTTGGCTCTGCTAATGCACTGGCTTTGCCATTTTCTGCATTAGGTCGCACCCTTGATAATGCTATTAAGCTGTTGGGTATGCCCAAAAGGGGAATAGCCTGCTTTGGTGATGCGGACTACATGGGGAAACGTACAGTTGAACAGTGGGAAGAATTACAAAGCAAGGGTTTGCGACAGGTCGTGCTGGGGTTGGAAACAGGAGCACCGGATTTAAGGAAAACTATTGGCAAAAGTGATCAACTCTGGAAAACAGAGCGTCTGGCTCATCAACTCAAACAGGCAGGAATCGCAGTTGGATTTACAGTGCTGACGGGGTTTATTGCAGCAGAACATTTTCCTGAGCATCGAAAACAAACAGATAATTTTTTACAAGCACTGGAGCTTGAGGAAGAAGATAGGGTATACATATCGCCTTGGTTCACTGATGGTGCTTTGCAGCCTGAAGGGCGGGCATTTGATGAGGCCAAAGACATGAAGCAGCAGTTGCAGGCGAGCACCCGTGCACGTGTAACGGCCTATTCATCCCATAACTTCTATTATTTTTCCTGAGAACTGCAGTTATGTTTTCCATCGAGATTGATCGGAACCAACCAGCTTCCGCCTTTTACCATGAGTTTAATCAGCTGGCAGAAGGTCTGATTTCTGCAGAAGCGGACCCCATTGCCGGAATGGCCAACCTCTCCAGCCTGCTTTTTAATGTGTTGGACGATGTGAACTGGGCTGGCTTCTACCTTATGCAGGAAGAACAGCTGGTTTTAGGGCCTTTCCACGGTCAACCGGCCTGTACCCGTATTCCCCTTGGGCGAGGCGTGTGTGGCACAGCGGCCAGTGAAAATGCTATTCAGCGTATTGCGGATGTAGACGCTTTTCCCGGCCATATCTCCTGCGATGCCGCCAGCCAAAGTGAGATTGTTCTACCACTGCTACACGATGGCAAAGTAGTGGCTGTTCTGGATATTGATAGCCCTGTAAAGGAACGCTTCACAGAAGAGGATGAAAAAGGTCTGATTCGTTTGGTTGAATTGATTCAAGATGGGTTACATCTCGCAAAGTTGAGTTGATATTGCGAGGAATTGTATCTGCAGGTTGACCCGAGAGCCGCAGCTACCTAGGATTTCCTGAGTTCTATAACAACAGTGAATAATCAATATGAATCCAAAAGTGCTGCTGGCTTTGGGGCTTGGCCTCGTTATTGGTGGAGCATCTAGCTTCTTTTATCTGCAGGGGAAACCGCAGGCTGTTGGTCAGTCGAGCGCTGTTCTGGCTATGCAAGGCAAGGAATACACCATCGATCAGCTGCCTCCTGCTGCTGCGAGAGCCATGTTTGATATTGAACGAGAAGCCTGGACCCGGAAAACACATATTGTTTCCAGTGCTGCGGGTGAAATGTATGTGCAGGAAAAAATCAAGGAAAGTGGCGACGACCGTCAGGATGTACTGATGGACGTTTTGGGCCTGGAAGAACCCACAGAAGAAGCCATGCAGGCCTTTTACAATGAAAATAAAGAACGTATTCCCGCACCCTATGAACAAGTCAGAGAGCAGATCCAAAACTTTCTCGCAGGGCAGGATCTCCAACAAAAGCGTGCAGAGTTAACTGAGCGGTTGCACGATGAGTTGGGTATGAAGGTTCTTCTTCAGGAACCACAAGCTCCATTCACAGTTATTGATACGGATGGCTTCCCGTCAAAAGGTAACCCCTCAGCAGCACACACATTAATCAAGTTTGCAGATTATCAATGCCCCCATTGTGCCGATGCTGCCGAAACTCTGAATAAGGTCATGGAAGCCGCAGGCAATAATATTCGCCTCGTTTATATGGACTTCCCAATCAACCGCTCCGGCATCTCTCGTGGTGTGGCTCTGGGTGCTGTATGTGCTGATGAACAGGGTATGTTCTGGGAATACAATGATACCGCATTCAAGCAGCAGCATTCATTGAATGAAAACTCCAAGATAACCCTGGCCGAAGGGCTTGGCTTAGATATGGCCGCGTATCAAACCTGTCTGGACAGTGATCGCCCCGAAAAGAGAGTGGCGCGTTCAGAAGCTGTAGCCGAACGTCTCGGATTAACCGGAACTCCTGCCTTCTTTATGGACGGCAAGGCTTTGCAGCCGGAAAACCTGAGGGAAGGGCTGGAACAAGCTGTGCGTCAGGCAGCGGGCTTTTAGTAAAAGCTCCTGAATAAAGGTTTGTGAAAAATGATGCCGATGGAATCACCTTTCATCGGCATTGTTGTATGTTGCCACTGGTTGTTAAGTAAATGTCGTATATCGAAAGAATCCCCTTGACCTTAATCGGAATCTAATTAGAATGCGCCCTCGTTGTTACGGCAGGCCGTCAAACAAGACGGAGAAAAGGCCAGGACGACACAGTTAAGATATTCATAACCGACTGATTTCACTATTTAACTTTTGGAATTGATCGAAAACGAATCACTTGACACCGACCGGCGCCACGGTAAAATGGCCGCCTCGCTGAAGCGACTAACGAGTTACTCTTTAAGAACTTCAGCTATCCTCTTCACAAAATGCGATGAAGAGCGATCTTTAACAAAGAATTCA
>NZ_SMME01000789.1 GCF_009711465.1 Parendozoicomonas verongulae
ACACAGGGGAGAGACCCTTTGTCTGTGACCTGGGCGGGTGTAACAAGTCTTTCACGACTTCTGGTACTCTCACCAGGCACCAGCGCACACATCGTAAACATCGCACTGTGAGGGGTAAATGACCCAGTCACCTTATTTCTTCATAGCCCTCAGATAGATACACGGATGACTTACATCAAAAGGGTACAGGAAAAACGGCTGCTACAATCCTCGGAAACCTACGGATCATTCGAAAATGACTTTCAAAGACAACCTTCTCGACAGCCTCGCTCAACTGCGTCAGAACACGCCTCTGGTTCTGAACATGACGAACTTTGTTGTGATGAACAACACGGCTAACGCTCTGCTGGCTCTGGGGGCGTCTCCCATCATGTCGGATGCGACAGAGGAAACGCCTGTTATGACTGATATCACTAACAGTCTGGTGATCAATATCGGTACGCTGACCGGTCGTACAGTGATGTCTATGAAGTGCGCAGCCAGCCATGCCCAGGCTTCCGGGAAGCCGTGGATTCTTGACCCGGTGGGAGCAGGTGCAACACGCTTCCGACTGGATACTGCTCGTCTGCTACTGAAATACAACCCCTCTGTCGTGCGGGGCAATGCTTCAGAAATTCTTGCCCTTTTTAAAGGGGAAAGCGGAGGCCGTGGTGTTGACAGCCTGTTAGACAGCCAGTCTGTGGCAGATGTTGCCGTTGCAGCCGCACGCAAACACAACACAGTTATTGCCATTACCGGTGCCACAGATGTGATTACTGATGGTCATCAAGTGCTCAGGTTGTCCAACGGGCACCCCATGATGGCACGGGTAACCGGTACAGGTTGTACTGCCTCCGCTCTGGTGGGAGCATTTCTTGGCACAGTAGCATCTCCTCTTCTGGCAGCTACTGCCGCCCTCGCCTGTCTGGGTGTAGCAGGTGAAATGGCCAGCCAGAACAGCCGTGGACCTGGCAGCCTGCAACTCAATATTCTCGATGAGCTGTACTGTCTCACTCCTGAATCGCTGGGTGACCACTTGCGTATGGACATAACAGAAACGGAAAAAGAATAATGGGGATCACCGATACTCTCAGCCGCTTGCCCCACCCTCCTGCCTCCTGGCTGTTTCAGCCTGTGCGGGTGATACCGTGGGAAGTGCGCAACAGACCTTTGGAGAAGGCTCTGAATCATGCCTTCAAAGAGCCTCTCTGTGAAGATGAATTTGACGCTCTGGACGGCAGGTGGCTTCAAGTGTCGATAACAGACCTTGAACTGGATTTCTATCTCACAATCTCTGATCAAAAAATGCAGCTCACCAGCCCCCGCCCCTGTGATGTGGTTTTCCGTGGCGACAGTGTGAGCTTTCTGGCATTGGCCACACGTAAGGAAGACCCCGACACCCTGTTTTTCAATCGTAAGCTAACTATCGAAGGGGATACAGAGCTGGGGCTGGCCATTAAAAATATGCTGGATGCAGTAGAGCTTGAGCAGTTTCCTAAAGCTGTCCAATGGGCTTTAAGAAAAAGTGGTGAGCTACAGCAATTTCTAAAGCACACCGGTTCACTAAGAAGCCTATAAGCAATGCTATGGCTACTTGGTACATCAGGAGTATCAGCGTGGCTGGCGCTGATACTCCTGATACAGATTTATCAACATCAGCAATTCTCTGTGCATGCCGACTTCATCAATTTTCTTATTCAGCACACCTCTACGCTCTATTAAACTCGCCAAATTTTCTATGACGGCAAGATGCCCCTCAAGTAAACGTTTTGGTTCACCAATTTCCCGTTCATAAACAGTATCCTTTCTGTTCAGGGAATCTTTCAGCATGTGTATACGTTGCATGGCATTCTGGACAGTTCCCCGCGTTCGCACTAATGACTGACTTTCCAGCACAAGATAATCTCTTTCAAGAGCAAGATTGCGCCGTTCAAACTTCAGGAATTCCAGCTGATTCTGTTGCTGGCGAGAATCTCCTGCAGAAAAAGCCATGCCCTGTAGTGACTCAAGGGGGAGCTTATCCTCTGACTGGAGCACAACATCTGGCTGTGAATATGGCTCTTCTACATCAGCTCTTAGAGAGCCACGACTCAAGCTGGCAATCTGATTATCAAGCTCCTGTAAACGAATATTTAACTGATGAATAGTTTTGCCTTTTTCATTAATCGCCTTAAGTTCCTGCTCGGCCTCACGCAGTTGCCCTTCGAGCTTCTCCAGATCATCCCGCTCTGCCAGTGTGTTAATGTAGTGCTCACTGGTGCGATTTCCGTATACCTGCAAGTATCCTTTAAGCTCTTCCTGAGAGTCACCCATCAAGCCATAGCGCTCCCGCAGCAGTTTACTCGCGACCTCTCGTTTGGTACGCGTTTTGGTCAAATGACTCTCCACATCCGCCAGCTCTTTAGCCAACGCCTGCTGGCGGTTCTTCACTCTATCCGGTGGCGGCTGGCTGGTATTTAAAGATGTATAAATACAGGCCAATATCGCCCCTGCACTTAAGTAGGACAACGGTAGCGCCAAACCAGACCCTACCGTTAATGCAGCAGGTATTATGGACAATGTTACAGCACTGGACAGAAGACCAAGAGTTGCAACAGTAGAAGCACTGCTGTAGGTGTAATCACCGAACTCGTCTGAAGTCAACGCTGTCGCGTCATAAAGGCGATGCAGCGGATCGTACACTTGTTGATAGTGTTTTGACCAGCCATGGGCCACCAGTATGAGGGGGGATGTTCCGGAAGGCATAGCGAGGTGTGTGACCATTGTATGGTCGTCATCGGGCAGGTTTATACCAACGACGTTTTCAAGGGTCAGGCCCGGGATATTCTGGCATTGCCCATCGCCACAGGGTTCCAGCTTATCATCCGCAAACCGGCAATACTCGGCGGGAATATCCTCCATGAATAAACGGCTGCCAGATAAGGAAAGCTCCCCTTTCGTCACAGTGCCATGGTCAATATTGAACTGTCCATCCAGACGATAATGTTCATGATAGAAAGGCATACGGTTAGAGTTTTTCGACCTTTCTGCGCTGCCCTTCTCAAGGTCTGCCAGCGCGTTATCATCAACAAACTCCTGGAGAATGTTGTTTTTGCTGGTCACTCTGGATGGGGCCAGCAGGTAACGATCAAAGATATAGGTTCCATCATGATCAGCACTCAGGCTGTGACAGGCAATCACTTTGCCATAGCGAATGGCATACAGCTCATCCAGCCTGATGTCATCAGCCTGAACGCCCCCGGAAACAGCAACAAGCGGCGTACAGATCCGGGCAAGACTGACACACTTTTCGACAAACTTCATAGGCAACCTGCAACAGAAAGTATGCTGCACCGTTATAAGAATCCGTTAACAGTCGGCCTGTGAAAATAGTCGCTATTCACTAATCGGCAAGCGCTTATGGTGTGATATCTGCCATGGGTACCATTCCAGCAGTACCATGCCAATAACCCTGACAAGTGTTGTTACCCCTTACCCACTCAGAGTCAGTCCCTTCGCCAGGCTTCCCTTTTAAAGCCAGAATCACTTCATGGGTACCCTCAGCCTGAGGAGACACTCGAACAGCCTGAGCACCTCGCTTCTGTATACCAGACACGTCACCCAGCAGGTTCAGACACCGGCCAGACTGAGTTTGAATACCATTGAGGGTAAAAACACGTTCACCTTCCTGATTATGGACAGCCAGGCCATCGGGATAATCCTTGCACACAAACTGACACTGATCCTTGGGCAGATTATGGGCACGGGCGGTAAAACACCGGGCTGATACGGCCAGCGGCATCATCCCCCAGACAAAAACTTCCGTTGTAAAGCGACCAGTTAAACCCAATTCATCTGCCTGTCCAAGAATGGCAGAGAGATCATTGCCCGACAGTTCCAGCGGGAGCGTCCACCGCTCCAGCCCACAGTCAATCAGCTCTTTCAGAGTTAAAGCGTTATAAATATTGAAAAGTGGCCCGGTAGTGAAAGGCCTCCCTAATTCGGAGAGTCTATGTACCGCTGCCATATCATTGGCCTCAACAGTAAAACGACCGTTGTCGCAAATCCTGCGCAACATCGCCAGATCAGAGGCGGATTCCAGCAGCGCCAGGGTAGAAAGAACCACTGTTTTCCCGGCAGCCTGCAACTGTTCAGCAATCCCCAGCCAGTCATCCAGCTTCAACTGACGACGCTTACTGCATACGGTTTCACCAAGATAGACCCGACCCACCGGCCACTCGCATACATCTTTATAAAAGGCCAGTACTTGTTCTTTTTCCCAGAAGTATTGCAGTGGCCCAAGGGTGATTTCCATAGTTTCCGTTCTCAACGCATCCACCTCCAGTGTTACTGCCACGCCCGGTGATAGGCACCCAGTGTTGTCTGACACCCTTCTGACAGGCCTGCCAGAGTAGATTGCCACTCATCCCTCGGGGCAAAACCATTCGGATTGGCCTTGTAGGTATTAAGAGCTTCACGCCAGACGCGGGTCACTTCTGCCGTGTACGCCGGGCTGCGCTGCCGCCCCTCTATTTTTACCGCTCTAATGCCCGCCTGTTCCAGTTGGGGAATCAGGGCAATGGTGTTCAGGCTGGTTGGCTCTTCCAGTGCATGCTGGAGTTTGCCATTCACTTCATAACGCCCTTTGCACAGAGTGGGATAACCAGCTCGCTCATCAGGAGCAAACCGGTCGATCAAAACGCCATTCAGGCGTGTATTCATGGAGGATTCACTTTCTTCCCAGCGCACATATTTTGCTGGAGAGCAGGCACCAACCGTGTTGGGGGATTCCGATGTCAGATAAGAGGACAACCAGCAGCGCCCCTCGGCCATAATGCACAGGGAACCAAAGGCAAACACTTCTAACTCAACCGGGCTGTTTTTCGCCAGCGCCTGAACCTGAGATAAAGAGAGCACCCGGGGCAACACCGCACGGCTTACGCCAAAACGTTCCTTATAAAACGACAGTGATCCAAGGTTGGTAGAAGACGCCTGCACAGAGAGGTGCAGGCGGATGTCAGCGTGTTTATCCCGTACGTAACCCAGCACACCCGGGTCTGCTGCAATCACTGCATGGGCACCGAGGTCAATGGCCAGATCCGCAGCGGATGTCCAGCGGGACCAGCCGCCAGGACGGGGATAGGTATTGATGGCCACCAGCACTTTTACGCCTTTATTAGAAGCGTAATCCAGTGCCTTACGGGCCTTGTTATCATTAAAATTCAAACCCGCAAAGTGGCGAGCATTTGTATCATCACGAAAGCCGATATAGACGGCATCGGCTCCATTATCCACAGCAGCCTTTAACGCTGGCAGGCTACCCGCGGGACAAACCAGCTCCATGAGCAACCCCAGGTGTCAGTGCAAAGTAAGCCTGCACTCTACCTGCAGTTACAGAGGTGAGTATTGACACCAATCAACACAGGTACAAACCGAAACATCCATTATAACGTCACCTGTTTACGCAAGCGGAAAAGACTCCAGTATTTGGTAGCGACTGCCGTCATGGCTCAACTCGCTGGACACCAGAGCCACTTCACCCACTTGTAAACGGTATCCGGGCAAACGCCACGGAACAGTAAAAGCCGCATAAGTGTCGCGCTTACCGGTGTCTTGTGTGCGAGCCAGTGTCACATGGGGGCGGAAAAGACGGTTATCTGGGCCAAAACCAGCTTTGCTGGCAACCTCTTCACACAGGCTGTGCAAATCTTCCATACGACGGCCAGAGTGTATCTTCAAGGTCATAACTCTTGGGTGATTATGATTGGGCAGATACTCTACTCCACCGCTCATGCACACAAACCGCTGAAAATCACTCAACCGGATGCGCAGTTCATCAGCCACAATCTGCAGCTGCTCTGGGGTACTCTCCCCTAGAAAGCGCAGAGTAAGATGAAAGTTTTGTGGAGGGGTCCAACGTATCCGGCGGGTATCCGACGAGGGGCCAAACCTGCGCACCTTTTTATGAACTGCGGCTGCTAAATCCAGAGGCAGCATGAACGCAATAAATGCCCTGGAAGTGCCTGGCGATGCATCGGACTGGCCTGCACCATCATCATCCGCCGACACTGCGGCGTTGGAATTGTCTATCATGGTTTGCTCCAACACGGGGCCACTCACCCTGTGTACATCTTCCTGGCGGCATGTTTCTGCCTGCAGCTTAAGGGCAAGCTGTTCCAACTCCCGGCGGTTCACCTTTAACTGGGAGCCTTTGCCTGCATTGGGCCAGGGTAAAAACTGATCAGGCACCATAAAACCTGGTAACCTGTTGCGAATATGGGATTGCCATAGAGCTTTCTGCTGGCAATCAGCACCTTTTATAAAGGCGACGGGGCGCTGACCATACTCCAGATGAGGAACCGGCACCACTACAGCCTGCTCAATCCCACTGATTTCCAGTAAAATTCGCTCAATAGCCTCCGGCTGAATATTCTCCCCCCCAGATATAAACTGGCTATCGATACGGCCATTGATTTGTATTTTATCTCCAAGCCACAACCCGGTATCCCCGGTACAAAACCAGCCATTGTCGTTTAGATGCCGAGTCAGTTCCCCTTGCTTCCAATAACCACAAAACAGGGACTGCCCCCGCACCTGTACTTCACCGTCATCAGCAATGTGCACTTCGCAGTGAGAAAGAGGTTTGCCAGAGGTTAATGCCCCAGACGCTAAAAACACCGGTTCACCTGTGCAGATTTGCGATCCCATTTCTGTCATGCCATAGCTGGTAAGAACCGTGACTCCTTCCCGCTGACACTGCTCGGCCAGTGCCCCTGACACATAACCACCGCCCATCAATAGATAACGTACGGCACTTTTTTCAAACGCAAAGCCTTCGGTTTTCAACAAGCGGAAAAGCTGGGTGTTCACCATGGAGACATGGGTCACCTGCCGTTTTATCAGCGTTTGTGCGAGGTTGGAGCGGTGGTCGGGAAATACAATCGCTGCACCCGACAGCAAGCAGCGAAACATTGTGGCCAATCCACCAATATGAAACAGGGGCAAAGACAGCAGCCAGCTATCCCCCACTCCCAGTGGAATCACTTTCCCTGAAGCCAGGGCACTGGCACGATGATTTGCAAAGCAGTGGGCCACCATCCTGGGAAAACCACTGCTGCCGGAGGTCATCACCAGGGTGCAAACACGGCTGTCATCCCATGTAAAGGTTTGAGGCTCGCCTTCCAGTTTATGAAGACTGTCCGGTAAAGTGATGCCATCCCAACCAGAGACAGAAAGATCATCGCTCCAGAACCCGGAAGCCCCCGCCAGCTCAAGAGCGCTGCGAACTTTCTCTTCTGGAAAACGGGGATTCAGAGGCAAAACAACAATACCGACACGCAGGCAGGCAAGAATCAACACCATTTGCATGGGGCTGTTTGCGCAGGAGAGTGCCAGCACATCGCCTCCACTTAACCCATGGGCGCGTAAGCCACAGGCCATAGTCTGCACGCGCCTCTCCAGCTCCTGCCATGTCCAGTACAGTTCACCGGCCATAATGGCTAAACCATCAGGGTTATGGGAAACCTGCCATTCCAGGGGGCATTGATCCGCGCGGGGTGTTTGATCCTGATACGTGTGATCAGGGTTGGTCGCTGGACCAGAGAGCGTGGAGCTGTTCACGAGGAATCCTGTTCTCCTGAAAAATACTGAGAGTATCCAGACCGGAAGCGGTGTGTGGGGCTAACTGTAAGGCCAGGCGCGTCAGAGTACCTATTCCTACAGGACTTTCATAGGAAGAACTGATCACCAGCTCCAGATTATGTTTGTGGGCAAAGTCCGCCAGTTGCTGACAGCGATGCACACCTCCTGACAGCGTGGGTTTAACAACCAGTGCCGCCAGCCCTGTAAAATAATCAGGCAGGGTTTGTGTCCCTTGCAGGCTTTCGTCCAGCGCCACCGGCAAGCCACCACTGGCAGCATAGGCCGGCAGTTCCTCAGCATCTGTGAGTGGTTCTTCAATAAAACGGATGCGCTGGTGAGGGATGGCGCGGGAAAATATCAATGCATCCTTCAGGTTCCAGCCCCGGTTACCATCAAGCCGGATTTTCACACGCTCTGGAAGAACGCTATCCAGCCGCTGAATCAGTTTAATTTCATCAACGACAGATTGGCGGGCCACCTTGATCTTAACCAGACGTGTTTCACTATCCAGCTCTTCCGCCGCCTGAACAATATCATCGTGGCTTCCTGCCAATAAACGACACACCGGAATCATTGAACGACCAGCAGGTGTATCTGACAACAACTGTTTAACGGCCGCTTCAACTGCGAAAACAACAGAGGACGGTATGGGTTGTTTCCCGATGACTTCCAGCAGACCCACCTCTTGAATACGCTCAATATCCGGCTGCATAACCAGCCATTGGGCACATTCCACAAGTGAGTGCGCCGCCTGCTCCCGGGTTTCTACGCTAAAGCCAGGCAGCGGTGCACAGTCGCCCAAACCTTTTTTTCCATCTCTTTCAAGCCACAGTAATAGCCCCTGCCGTTCACCTTGCGGACAACCCGGAAGGGTGCCCGTCAGTGGCAGGAGCCATTGATAAACCGTGGCGCTAAGCGCCCCGGCCATTAAGGATTACGCTGGAAACGGGTGAAGTCCGGCTCACGCTTCTCAACGAAGGCGTTGCGACCTTCCTGACCTTCTTCGGTCATATAGAACAGCATGGTGGCGTTACCGGCCAGCTCCTGCAGACCTGCCTGACCATCGCAGTCGGCATTCAGGGCAGACTTCAGACAGCGTAAAGCCAGTGGGGAGTTACGCAGCATTTCGCGGCACCACTGTACGGTGACTTCTTCCAGCTCTTCCAGAGGTACAACGGTGTTCACCAACCCCATGTCCAGAGCTTCCCTGGCACCGTACTGGCGACACAGAAACCAGATTTCACGGGCTTTCTTCTGACCGACCAGACGCGCCATGTAGCTGGCGCCGTAACCACCATCGAAAGAGCCAACCTTCGGGCCGGTCTGACCGAAAACGGCATTTTCTGCAGCAATAGTCAGGTCACAGATCATGTGCAGTACGTGACCACCACCGATGGAATAACCGGCTACCATCGCCACAACGGGCTTGGGGCAGGTACGGATCTGGCGCTGGAAATCCAGCACGTTGAGGTGATGTACACCTTTGTCGTCTTTGTAGCCGGAGTCGCCACGGACTTTCTGGTCACCACCGGAGCAGAATGCTTTGCCGCCAGCGCCACACAGAATGATTACGCCCACTTCCGGGTCACGACGGGCGTCGTCCAGGGCCTTTTCCATTTCCATTACGGTCAGGGGGCGGAATGCGTTGTGTACGCGAGGACGGTTGATAGTGATACGGGCAATACCTTCTGCCTTGTGGTAGAGGATATCTTCGTAGCCTTCGCAGTGATCGTTCCAGTCCAGGGCGTCACGGATAGGAGATGTAGTCATAACTCTCTCTTTGGTTTACATCAGGTAATGGGTTAAAGATATTTCCTAAGCCTTCTTATGCTTAGGAAATATCTCTATATGTTGGGTGTGGACTTGTATCGGTTACTTCAGCCGTGCTGGAGGTAAATTGCTGTTTCCCGCGCCGATGGGCTGTCCTTGCCCTGCGGCGC
This sequence comes from Parendozoicomonas verongulae, assembly GCF_009711465.1. Taxonomy (GTDB): domain Bacteria; phylum Pseudomonadota; class Gammaproteobacteria; order Pseudomonadales; family Endozoicomonadaceae; genus Sansalvadorimonas; species Sansalvadorimonas verongulae. The sequence continues at coordinate 9,540 of NZ_SMME01000789.1, forward strand.
TAATCGGCTCCACCACTTTTACCTCGCTTCTACGCCTTCTGGCTTATGAAATTTTGGATAGCCTCTGTAAATTTATCTGGGTTGTCCCTGTGGGCGTTATGGCCTGCATCAGGAACTTTGGCTGTATGGACGTTGAGCTTGTTTGCAACTCTGGAAAACTTTTCATCGTGCTTTCCCACCACGTAGTACGTCGGACAGTTTAGCTTCGCAACAACAGACCACAGGTTTTCCTGTTTACCCAAACTGCAACCAGACAATATAGTCGCCAGCGCCTTACCGTTACTTAAAAGACTGCGTTCAGCTATCAGAGCCTGCCTTTCCCGTTGCGTGAGCGATTGAAAAACCGGTTGCTGATACCAGTCACTCAGGACTTCTGGCAGCGGCTCGTTCTGGAATCGTGCTGCCCAGCGGTTGTCGTTTATAACTCGATGGCGCTTTTCGTCATCCGTGGTGAGTCCCGGATGTGCTCCCTCCAGAATCAGACCACTCAGATCAGCTGTTTTCATCCTTGCAGCTAAATTTATCGCTACTCGACCACCTAATGAGTAGCCGAGAAGGGTTACAGGCAGAAGGTTGTGGCTTTGCAGCTCCCTGTAAACAGCATCGGCAATCGCTGGCAGGAGCGATTTATCTGTTGTTTCATCATTAATTGCCGGGCTTTGCCCATGACCGGGAAGGTCAACGGTGTAACAGTGAAACTGCTTTGTGAGTGCAGGCAATACACTTCGCCAGTCGTTCCCACTGCCGAGAAAACCATGAATCAGTATCAAGTTTTCTCCTGTGCCTCCGTGGTCCTTGAGCGCGATGTTTACAGCCATTGGGTATTCCGTGCATTTTGCTTCAGGCGGGCAAACTGGTTGGTGGCCTCATCGGGAGGTGTCACCACTTCAATCAAGGCTCCATGGTCACTTGTCAGAGCTTCACGAAAATCACTGGCAAAATCTTCACGGGAAGCTGGAGCACAGTAATTCAGGCCAAACATATTGGCTGCACCGGCAAATTGCAGGTCATGCTCCACCTGAAAGAATCGGGTGTGAGTCTCACTGTTCGCCACTGGAAAAATATTGAAAATACTGCCGCCACTATTATTTAAAACAACCACCAGCAGCCTATGACGCGCTGCCAGCGCCAAAGCATTCAAGTCGTGAAGCAGGGAAAGGTCACCGATTACCAGAACGGTTTTCTCCTGACTGCCTTGTGAGTGCCCGGCTGCAGACGACACCAGTCCGTCAATTCCACTGATACCACGGTTGGCAACTACATGCTTAGGGGATACGCCGGTACTCAGGCTGTCAAACAGGCGAATGGGCATACTGTTACCTACAAACAGATGCTCGCTGTTCATAGCTGACTTAATTTGTGCCACAGCCCAGGATTCTGTGAGTTCACCTTCACGTTGAATGGCTGTTGCTACCACATCTGCGAGTTTGCGAGAGCTGTTTCTCAGAGTTTCGGCCCATGCTGCATCCAGATTCGGGAATTGCAGGGACGGGCAGAAACTTTCGATGGAAGCAGTGATTCTGCGAGTAACAGAAGCAAAGGCATCCTGACGATCCTGGCGTGGGTCAATATACCAGTGCTCACCGTTGTATTTTTTCAGCCACTGGCCAATACGCTTGCCTACGAAGCGTCGTCCGAACTGGAGAACCAGTGTCGCTTGATGCAGTTGATCCTGGATATCGCTGTTGTCCAGCAACAGGTCTGCACAATTCAAGGCATTCTCTGCGCCATGAAGGCCCGATTGGATATCTGCAATCAACAGGCAATGTGCCCGCTGGGCCAGTTGTTGGACCGCTTCGGCTTCCTGAGGGCTGAGCACACCGGCAATCACAACCACTTTTTGGTGCTGAGGGAGGTTTTGCTCCGGTATAACCGCCGGAAAGGATGACCATTCACAAATGGGTTGATTGCCTTCCAGCCAGCTTTGAACAGGTGCCAGCCATGCCTTTTGATCGTGGGCAGCGCCATTCCCGTAAAGTGGCTCCCGCAGTTGCTGGTTGATGTGAACGGCTCCGCCTTCAGGGGATTTCAGCACAGCAGCCGCTTCGCTAATGGTGGACAGCAGCCATCGTGCAGGCAGTGAAGGTTCCGGGCTGGGTAAATAGACACTTCTTACCGGGGCTGAACCAAATACGCTGTATTGGTTCATGGTCTGGTTGGCGCCACAGCCCAGCAGTTCCGGAGGCCTGTCGGCAGTCAGAATAATCAGAGGTACGCCGGACTCCTGTGCCTCGTGGATAGCCGGTGACAGGTTAGCAACGGCTGTGCCAGAGGTGGTGAGTACTACAACAGGTTCCTGTTTGGCCCGTGCCAGCCCCAGAGCAAAAAAGCCCAAACCCCTTTCATCAAAGTGGCAGTGACAGGTTAATCCTTTATGGCGGTCTGCGGCCAGTGTCAGGGGGGCGCTGCGGGAACCCGGTGCCAGACACACTTCACGCAGGCCACTGCGATACAGCTCTTCAAATAACAGGTCACACCACAGGCTGGTAAAGTCGAGTTCTTGGGACATGGACGTTGACACAAATAATGATTGAAAGAGAGTGTTCACAGGGAAATATCGAGCAGCGAAAGCACTGTACGCAGTTTGCTGTCCAGCTCGGCCCACTCGGAGTCGGCTACCGAACCGGGAACCAGACCCACGCCGGAATAGAGAGTCAGTGTCTGACCCTGCAAAAGTGCACTGCGGATGGCCACTGAGAGTTCCGCCGACTCACGACCAATCGTACCAAACGGCCCGGCATACCAGCCACGGCGGTGGGGCTCCAACTGATGGATCAGCGATTCAGCTGCCTGCTTGGGGGTGCCGCCAACAGCGGGGGTAGGATGCAGGCGTTCCAGCAGGTCGGCATCGGAAATACGTGGCTTTAAATAAGCACGGACTTTCTGACGCAGGTGCTGCACACTGCGCAGTTTAATCAGGCTAGTGGTGTCGATGGGCTCAACCGTTTCACTGCAATCACCCAGAGCATCCGTTATGGCACGCATCACCAGAGAATTTTCCCGCAGGTTTTTGTCATCCGCCAGCAGTGTGACCGCCAGCTGGCGATCCTGAATGGGGGTTTGTCCCCTGGGAGCTGTACCTGCGAGTGCTTCACTCTCCAGTGTACGGTTATGACGTTGGTACAGACATTCCGGCGAAGCGCCAAAGAAGCAGTCTCCTTGCTCACTCCAATAAGCAAAGCGGTAGGTTTCCGGAGTTTGTTTCTGCCACGACACCAGCATTGACCAGGGACACAGCTCGCCATCCAGAGACACTTTTTGTTCCCGGGAGAGCACAACCTTATCCAGCTCGTCGGTCTCTAGCGCTGCCAATGCAACATCAAGCTGGTGCCGCCACTCTTCCAATGACGGTTTATGGCTCCCCAGTGCTCCCCGGGGCAAAGCCTTCGGGAACTCAGCAGGCATAGTGCTCAGCCTGCGCGCCTGCTCTGCCAGTTCCGCTCTTAAGGCTTCACCAGCCTCGCCCGATGGCAGTTGGAGGTGACAGGCCAGTTTTACACGTCCGGATTCTCTCACCAGCTCAAAGCGGGGCAGAACAATATCACCGCCTGCAAATCCCGGCCAGTGGCTGTCTGGCTGGCTTGAGAATGCCAGCCCTCCATAAAAGCGTGCGTCAGGGCAGTGTTCGAATATGTCCTGCATCAGACTCTCGCTTTCACGTACAGCCTGATGGGAAGGCAGTGAATATCCACATTTAATCGACAGGGCAACACCCTGTCCGGCAGAAACCAGTGCGCCATCACGACTGGCCCAGAAAACGCGCACACCCTCACCTGCCGAAAGCCAGGCCAGATGATCGAGATTATCTCTGCTGGTTAATGCTTCAACCGGCTGTTCGAGGCGCTGCCAGCCGCTACCGGGTTGCACCCCGAGAATTTTTTCGGCCAACAGACTACAGGCCACTGATAACGCCAATGGAAACTGATGCACGTTTTCGTTCATGATCCGTCATAACTGTGAAGTGCCACTATTTTAGGTCGCAGAACGAAACTTCACAGGCTGGTATATACCGAAACAGAAGCCTACAGACCGAATAGGCTGTGTTAGAATCCGCCACAATTGGAACTCAAGGATCAAAACATACTATGGCAACCAATGGTGAATCTGCCCGTCAGTGGCTGGCAGACAAAGGCAGCACCGCTTCCCCTGACGAACTGCTCCGCATTCGCACAGCCATTGCCAATAAGCTGGATACCATGCCGGAAGATCATCCCGATGAAGCCGGACTCCTGGAGGCATTGGATGTGATGGATGAGTTTATGGAAAAGGGAAAGGACGCACCTTTAGCAGCGGCGGCTGCTCCACTGAACTCTCCCTCCGATGAGACATCTGCCCCGGCTCTGGATACCAGCCCGCTTATCCCCGATCTGCCACCAGCAGAAGAGTTAAGCCCTGCAGAAAAGCAGGCCCGGTTCCAGGCTTTGTTGAAAAAAACTCACATCATATCCTGATTGTCACCCCTGAGAACGGAACGATCTGTTGAAGAATCGAATCCGAGTATTCTCCAATCCACAAACGAATTAGAGCCTGTATCCCATGAAGAGTTTGCTTTAATAAAAGGAGAAATTAAGGAAGGGACTCTTTCATGGGACTGATTACAAGGGCACAGAAAATCTTATCCAGAGTGCTTAATCGTCCAGACACAACGCCGTCTCCAAGGCAGGAAAACAAGTACTTGCCGGAGCAACAACACAGCCAGGCTCCTGACACACCACTTCAACAGCGATCTTTGACGAAAAAAGAAAGAATCGTCATTTTCATCAATCGCTATTTCCTCAAACCCCTGCACTTGTTTCAAGGAAGTATAAAGACATTAACAGGCGAAACTGCAGACACAGCAGCCACAAGGGAAGCAGCCGAAAAGTTGTGGACATCCTTCTCTGACCCTGAAAAAGCTTACGTACTGATTTTTCCCAACAGCAGACCCGGCTTTATGAATGGGGCAGCCCACTCTGCCATATTAATGGGTAACTCCCATGGCATTGATATGGAGAATACCTCCGCTTACTCCTCCTGGAGTTTCAAGGGTGAAGGTACACTGGGCCCCCTTAATGTGGACAAACACCTCAACACATTTATCGGTGATTATATGGAACACGGTAAACCAGAGGTGATTGAGGTGAACGGTTTGGATATTAAGGCCATGAAAAACATGTGGGCTACCATTCAGCGCAACAACCGCCGTTACAAACTGCTTGTCCTGAACTGCTCGACGGTTTCGTCCCGCATTATCAGGCAGGGGCTACCCAGTGAGCAAAGAAGCAAACTGTACAGCCCCAAAGGATACTGGACACCTTTTGATTTGAAGACGATGGTTGAGGGGATGAAAGCTTCTGCCGGTTAACGAATAGATATTACCCTTCCAAAAAAGAATAAGGTGCTGGCACCTGCTTTCCATTAGAAAAAGGGCGTCGTGAATCCTAAGGGCACGAAAGGGAAGGATGAACAGCTCCGTCCGCTGGAGCTATTGCGAAATACTAACTGACATTATTGGGAAGGAGCTGGCGTACCAGCATGGTGAGGCTGGCAATATCCTTGCGTGTTTCTTTTTGCTCAGCCTCAAAACCAGACATTCGATCTTCCAGACCAGACAT
>NZ_SMME01000687.1 GCF_009711465.1 Parendozoicomonas verongulae
AACTCCAGGGGGAAAGCACTGCCGTGCTGCTTATCTGTTCAAGGAAGATTTGCAGTCGCTGCCAAACCGGTTGGCTCCCTTCAGCCAGGAGCCAACCTAATGCCACTTAAGCGTTATTTTGCAGAATGAACGACTTTAACCGCACGATCCGGGAAGTCCGAGAACAGGCCATCAACGCCCACTTCATTCACAAACATAGAAACCATATCATCAAAATCCTTCGCAGGGGGCAGAATGCGATCAGCCTCAACACGGAAGGTGAACGGATGCACGACCATGCCTGCTTTATGGGCTTCTGAAATCATCGGGGTTAACACCAAGTGGTCACGTGTGGACTTTTTAGAATCAATCAGGAACGCCTTGGAGGGGCCAATGCCATCTGCGTATTCTGCAACCTTAGCCATCCCACCCGGCTGGAACATCCAGTCGAAGTCGTAAGGCACCAGTTTTCCATCTTTAATTTCAAAAGACTCACCCCAGCTGTTTGCAGCAATCAGCTGAACAACTTTCAGATCCATGCCTAGCTCAGGCATCAGCTCTTTGGAAATACGTTTGGTTTCTGCCGGGTTAAAGCACTGTACAAAAACCTTGTCGGATTTTGATGTATAACCGTATTTCTTCAACTCTTTCAGCACGGCTATGGAAATATCCTTTCCTTCCATGCGGAACAGGCTTGGGTTCTTGATCTCTGGATAGATGCCTACATTGCGGCCTGTCGCTTTATTCAGCCCCTGTACCAGCTCAATCGCCTCCCCCAGAGTGGGAATTTCAAAATCTGATTTACCCATTGGGAAGCGCTGTGGCCAGTCGGTTTTGGCAGCTTTCAAAGCATTTTCCGGCTTGGTGCCTGTGGGGCTGGTAAAGCTAGTAACCACCTGCAGCGTTTTGATTTCCGCCAGGGTAAAGTCGACGGCACGCCAGCGTTTGGAGCCATCTGGCATAACATGGTAACGCTTTGGAAACTTCACCATGACATCCGTCACACGATCCAGATAAGGGTCATGCATCACCACCAGATGATCATCTCTGGTCATAACTACATCCTGCTCGATGTAGTCAGCTCCCATAAAATAGGCTGCCGCATATCCTTCCAGTGTATGCTCTGGCAGGTAGCCGCTGGCACCACGGTGGGCAACCACTACTTTCTCCTGAACCACTGGCGTACTTGCACTGACGGGTATGCTGCCCATTGCCAAACCTGCAGCAACGGCCATAGCTAAAACGAAATTCTTTTTCATAAAACCTCCCTGAACCAGCCCAGCCATGAGCAGGGCTGTTTTCAATAAATCAGGCAACAGATGAAGCCGCACTCAGCTCTTCTTTTTTCCCATGACGCATGGACATAACCAAGAGAGCAATGGCTGCAAAGCAACTGGCGGTGAGCACCATAAAGCCGCCGTCCCAGCCATAGGCATCCACGGTGTAACCCAAAGCCGCATTGGCAAATACGGCACCGCCAAGATAGCCGAACAAACCTGTTAACCCGGCGGCAGTACCAGCGGCCTTCTTTGGAACCAGCTCCAGTGCATAAAGACCAATCAACATGACCGGACCATAAATAAGGAAACCAATGGCAATCAGAGCAGCCATGTCGATGGTGGGGTGGCCTGGAGGGTTGAACCAATACACGACAACGGCCACAGCAACCAACAGCATAAATACAATACCTGCAGGTGCCCGCTTTCCCTTAAAGACCTTGTCAGAAATCCAACCGCAAAGAAGAGTGCCAGGAATACCAGCCCACTCGTAAAGAAAGTACGCCCAGGATGATTTATCCACAGTGAAACCTTTGGCTTCGGAAAGATAAGTGGGAGCCCAGTCCAGAACACCGTAACGAATTAAATAGATAAAGGCATTAGCAATCGCGATATACCAAAGCATTTTATTGTTAAAAACGTACTTGAAGAAAATCTCCTTTGCACTCAATTCAACTTCATGCTTTTCATCGTAATTTTCAGGGTAGTCATTATTGTGTTCTTCAATGGAGGGCAGGCCACAAGACTGCGGCGTATCTTTTACCGTCAATAGAATAAAACCAGCAACAAGCATCGCACCCATGGCTGGAACATAGAATGCGGAGTGCCAGTCGTCATTAAATGCCCACAAACCCAGAAGGAACAGGGGGCCAATCAAACCGCCACCTACGTTATGGGCCACATTCCATACGGACACAATGCCGCCCCGCTCTTTTTGTGACCACCAGTGAACCATGGTTCGACCACAAGGTGGCCACCCCATTCCCTGCATCCAGCCATTAATAAACAGCAGGACAAACATCATAGCAATGCTGCTTGTTGCCCAGGGCATATAGCCAAATATGAACATAATCAATGCAGAACCAATCAGTCCTGCGGCAAGGAATGTACGTGGATTAGAACGGTCTGAGACACTGCCCATTAAGAATTTAGAGAGACCATAAGCAATGGACACAGCGGATAAAGCAACACCTAAATCTCCCCGGCTATATCCCATTTCATTTATCAGATAAGGCATTGCCAGGGAAAAGTTTTTGCGGACTAAATAATAACCAGCATAACCGAAGAAAATGCCAAGAAAGATTTGCCAGCGAAGCTTTTTATAGGCTGTATCAACAACTGCATCACCCAGTCTAGGCTGATGAGGTAACGGCTTAAACACCCCAATCATACGAAGGTCTCTTATGGAGTCTGGAAAGCCTTACAAACTACATGCAATTAAAATAAGCATTTTTGACAAAAATCAAACAAATCGCACCAAAACTAAACAACCTTTAAACATTTTCGTAGGAATGAATGATCGAAAACATTATTGATTAACAATTCATCAGTTTTACGTTCTAAAGCCTGAAGAGGTTTTCTTAAGTGCACCTCATACGGAGACATTAAGAGGCTCTGATTAAGTACCCTGCGGAAAAAACAACCTGATTTTATGAGCACCTGGAATGACCATTCTGGGCAACCAGAGCGATGCAGGATTTTTTCCAGTTCACATCACCAACAACAGTTTTCGGATCTACACTGAGGGGCCTCTTGTTCTGACAGGTATTTTTACATGCCGGAGGGATCCGTACCTTTGATGTTTTCAGTTACCAGAAAACTAGCAGTACTGTGTTGTGCACTCTGTATGGCCTTGCCATCTTATGGGGCCAATGAGACTCACAAAATGAGTAACAGGTCACTCGCTGGCAATATGACACGTTTCGCCCTTGCCCTGGCGACGCAGGGCAATGTGTCACATGTTAGAAGCAGTACCAGCTTCCCGGCAAGTGCCCCTTACTTCCGCAAAGGAGCCCCGCCTCAGAAAAAATATGACTGGCACCAGAGCCAAAGGTTGACGCAACAACCGACGTATAACAGATTCACAGAATATCCAAGAAAACAAACAGGAAAGAAAGCAGGAAAAAAAGCAGAGAAAGCAGGCTGGAACAGTGAAGTCAGCCACGCGGCTTCCCATAAGTCAGCGGACCCTCGAGGCCGGCCTCAAAAAGGTTTCCAAAAAGGTGTTGAACGACAACCGTCCGTGAGAGTGGCTCCCCCGACTGATGCGGCATCTTTCCGGTATACCTCAAAGGTTGCTGGGAAAAGCAGCCGCCAGTATAAACGTCGAGAGGCAATAGGGCAGTATTTATGGTTAAACAATCGCAACTTTCACAGCCTTGGCGATGATTGCAGCGGTGACTATGGGCTGGAGGAAGATATCATGCTTACCTCCTCGGAAGGTGTCCCGTTCTGCAACAGCGAAAGCAATCCTTTTCGCGGCACGCTAAAAAGTCACGGACATAAGATTCACAGCTTGAAAGTCAGTAATCCTGGTGGGAGTGCCGGGCTGTTCGGTCATATGGAGGGAGCCAGTGTGGATGTGCATCTTGTGAACCCGACTGCACAAGGGGCTCTGGCTAGTGCTGTGGTTGCCAATATGGGGTCAGATAACCAGGTGAATGCCACCTTCTCTGGAGGGCGTGTGGAGGCAGAGCAGTCTGGAGGGTTGATGGCCGGGAAAGTCAGCGGTGATCGTAACCGTCTGAATCAGCTCGGAGCCACTTCTGAAGCGCTGTCAGTATCCGGTGGGTATTGTTCCGGAGGAGGAGCAGGGCACATAACCGGTACAGATAACAAGCTGACACAGACAAATTTACACATAAATATCAAGGCGGGTGACACGTCAGCAGGCGGAGGGGGCTGTGTATCGGATGCTGCAGGCCTTCAACTCTCTCAAGAGAATGTCACGATGAACGTGGCGGCACATCGCTATAGCGGAGGTGGATTTGGCACTGTATCGCGAGCCCCCTATACCCGGTTAACCCAGAAGAACAGCAGATTGAATACGACTGCGCTATTTATTGCAGCTGCTGGAGGGGTTTCCTATCTGGATACTTCAGATCACGTCCAGTTACGTCAGGAGAATGTGCAGATGTTTGTGTCTGGTAACTTGTGGGGTGGAGGAGG
>NZ_SMME01000501.1 GCF_009711465.1 Parendozoicomonas verongulae
CGGGTGACGGAGACCTTCTCTTTTCAGCTGAAATCAAGGGATTTGTCCCCTTTACGGATGAGATTCTCACCACGGCATCAGATAAGCACAGGGCTTTATCGGGTGCCGGGAGAACCCATCACCATTGAACAGAAATCCGTGTCTTATGATCCGTGGGGTAAACGGCCAAGAGTGAGAATCGGGGCGCATACCATAATTTTTACAGAACATGCCCCCGAGAAACTCAAGAGAGTTGGACGTGCCACTGATAGCTTTCAGCTAAGAGAAGGTGTGCAACAAGATCGTGACAGAGCTTCCGGGCTGATTTACATAGAGTCGGATGAAAACGGGTCGGATTCTTTTGATATTACCATCTCAGGGGCTGTCAGGGCGCCTTGGTTCAAGTTGGGCAGAGATACACCCGAACAATGGCGTGCGTACATTCGTGACTACCCTGCGCCCTGGGCAGAGTTTGAAGGGAAATACTCCGTTCTGACTCTACCCTCCGCCATGGTGCGAGACCTTGAAGATCCAACGCCAGTTATAACCTTTTATGACCAGGTGATTCAAGAAGCCCATGCACTGACAGGCCTCAGTGACAATGCTGAAGATGAGCGCGACAGAGCCCCGGATAACCTTTACCACTTCACAATAGATGTTCAACAACTGCACAACTTTTTAGCTGTATCGCATCAATACGGATTCGTACTGTATTGGCTTGCTTTCAAAAACCCATTCCGGTGGCTGGATTCAAGTGACGCCATGGCTTCTGGCATGCTCTTTCATGAGGTCGGTCACAGTTTGGAACCCGTTCATTTTTACTTTGAACCACCTGGAGCGACTGAGGCATTTGCAGACCTGATAGTTTATGGCGATCAATATCGTAGAGGGCATTGGTTTTTAGGGCGTAGATTTGAAATAGCAGGCCTTACGATTTTAAGTGATACCACTTTCAGTGGCACTATGCCCTCACTCGTGTGGCTTTTGGCATACATTATTGAGTTTTTTTATCATGGTTATGACTCCCGTATCTGGGCAGAAAACTCAAGAGTCATGGAGAATTGGAAAGAAGCCTTCATGATAGAGCTCGTGAATCATTTATCG
>NZ_SMME01000303.1 GCF_009711465.1 Parendozoicomonas verongulae
TCAGAGTATGAACTTACCTCCATACTATGGGAAAGGCTATCACTACTGGCAGGCGCCTTTTCCTCATAGACAAAGTAATCCAAGTGATCATGCGCCGGGTACCCCCAGTACACAAAATTCTGAGCGTCCACTTTTACAATATCGTACCCAGCACCACTCTGGTCACTCTCATATACAAGTAGATTACGGCATAAATAATGGCTTTCGTCTTCTGAACACCAACCCCAAAAGAGCGTTAGAAGAAGCCGAGATACTATTAAAAAAATGTGAGGGGGACCCAAACCAATATGTTCGTGTTGTGCAGTTAAAAGCCAGAGCTTTGTTTCTTCTGGAAAATTTTGATGGATGTATTGAATACATCAATTCCCTTTCAAATGACTTGCAAAACAATAAAGGCGTAGTCATGGCAAAAGCCAGAGCTTTACAAGCCAGAGGTTATTTGATGGAAGCTTTACCACTCTTTCAGCACCTTTATGTCAAATATTCAGCTTCTTTTAATGATGAAAAAAACCATGGAGTC
>NZ_SMME01000786.1:0-8807 GCF_009711465.1 Parendozoicomonas verongulae
TTTTGAAAAAAAATTGAGGGTTAAAGATGCTTCCGAACATTTGGAACAAATGACTGAGGATGACGCCGAGACTATTGGTATTTTTGCAGCAATATTGGATTTAAAACGCTACCAGCCGACGAGGTTATTAGCTGATATCCTTGTCACTGATAATGGTCTTGCTTTTAACGATTTTGGCTATGACCTCGGCGATGTCGGACCGGAAACACAGACTTATTATGGGCATGATATCCCAACAGAATATAATCATGGGCAAAAATGTTTAAAAAGAGATCTAAAAAAGCATCCACAATTATTGAACTCAGCCCTTGCTTCCTATGAAAATCACAAAAAGAAGCTGTCAGTTTCAGTAGCCACTGCAACCGATAAAACAAACGATACTAATACTTCAGTTGAAGACCTAACCGAAGAAATGGACAGATTAACTTTATCTAAAAAACAATCCAGAGATGGTAAAAACAAAAAACAAAACAATGACGATGGAACTCCCGTTTAAAATCAGGATACGCTGCATTTTAAGTCGCCAGTGCCTGGAGCGCCGTATTCCCAATCAGGAGACTCTGAAAACCGAAGGGGCGGCGTGGGAAGAGCAGCGCAATAGTTGCCTGTCCAAGATGGAGTGGCGTTTCACAACTAAAGATGCTCGGGTAAAGCTGAAGAAGCTCTACCCGACATATTCGGTAAAATGATGCACTAGGCCTGTTGAGGTTTTGACTGCACAGTTGCCCGACGGTCCAGATGCGTGTACCCCCCATCAACAAATATCAGTTGCCCGGTGATATGGCTGGCTCTGGAGGATGCAAGATAGCCCACCATATCGGCAATTTCTTCCGGCCGTGTATAACGACGCTGCAGGGGCACAGATAACGCTATCCGACTCTGCATAGCCGCCGAGCATGTCTGATCGGCAAGCCACTGTTCATACTGAGGTGTAAGAACCTCAGCAGGAATGACGGCATTCACGCGCACCCCCTCCTCGGCCAGCTCTAAAGCCCATTCCCTGGTGAGGCTGTTTACCCCACCCTTTGCAGCAGCATAACCGGATGTTCCTCCCTGCCCGGTTACACTCACTTTGGAACCGATATTGACCACAGCACCCTGACTTTCCCGTAAAGCCTCAAGGGAGTAGTGCATGAGGCTGAAATAGTGCACAACATTTCGTTGAAGGGAGGTGAGAAACTGAGAGGGGGTTGCCTGCAGGCCAATGGAGTCATTCACTCCGGCATTGTTGACAAGGATATCGAGTGAAGAATAGATATCCAGTACCTTTTCCACAGTGCTCTTGCACTGCTCAGGGGAGCATAAATCCGCTTGAATAAATCGACATTCTTCCCACTCCCGATGGTCGGCAGGAGGTTCCAGACTGACATTCACAACCCGACAGCCTTCTTCCAGCAAACGGTGAACAATGGCCTTCCCGATTCCACTGGAACCACCCGAGACCAGAGCTACCTTTTGGTTAAGCTGCAGATCCACAGGTAGCCTCCTGAGTTTTACAGCTCACCAGTGCAAAATAAAGTACGTAGGCAAAACCGAGCAGAGGAACAATATAAGCGACTTCAACAGAGAACAAGTCCGCAACTCTGCCCATAATCGCAGTAAGCACAGCACCTCCGAAAATCGCCATAATCAAGCCACTGCCCCCGAGGGATACATCCTGCTCACCAACACTTCCCAGCGATAACCCAAATATAGTGGGAAACATAATCGACATGCATCCGGAAATCAGCACCACAGCCCAAACACCTGGGTAGCCCTCGATGACTACAGCCACCACACATAACACAACAGCGGCACAAGCCAGCAGGCTCAACAATCTGGCGGGCTCTATAAATGACATAAGCGCAGTAAATAAAAAACGACAGAACGTATGCAAAACAATAGCTCCCAGCAAATAACTGGAAGCCTCAGCTTCGCTGCCACCCAGTTGGCTCATAACGTAACGGATAGTGAATGACCAGCAGCCAATCTGACAGCCAACATAAAAGAACTGCGCAGTCACACCCCGTCGATAAACGACATTGCTTAACAAGCGCTGACTGGACGCCTTCCAGCTGACATTACGTAATCCATCCATGCGACTTGCAGGCATTGGCGTCAATGCAATCACTACCCACACGATCACAATCACAGCGGCCACCGTCAGGTAAGGCCCCATCACTGCTAATAGTTCACCCGCCTGAATGTCTATCAGCTGCTCTATCTCCATCAGCTCCCGTTCCACTTCGGTTGCCGGGTGCAGGCCGGTGAGAATAAAGAACTTGCCAATAACCACGCCGGTTATTGACCCCAGCGGGTTGAATGCCTGAGCCAGATTCAGCCGTTGAGTTGCGGTTTCATGTGCCCCCATGGCAAACACATAGGGGTTAGCACTGGTTTCCAGAATGGAAAGCCCACCCGCCAGCACAAACAATGCTGTGAGAAAATGGTAATACTCCATGGTTTTGCTGGCGGGATAAAACAGCAATGCCCCACAGGCAAACAACCCAAGCCCCAGTAGCACACCAGCCTTATAGCTGAACTTCTGGATAAACAGCGCAGCAGGAAGAGCCAGAAAAAAATAAGCACCGTAAAACGCAGCCTGAACCAGACTGGATTCAAAATACGACAGGGAAAAGGTTTTCTGAAATTGGGCCACCAGCACATCGGTCATATTATTGGCCAGCCCCCACAGGGCAAAACAACTGGTAAGCAGTATGAATGGAGCAATAAGATTTCGAGAAATAACCGAAGGTGCGGCGTTTGGCAACTTGACACTTGAACCCGCCATAATGAGCCTTCCCCAGATAACTGGTAGTGGAAAAGTAAGACGGGAAAAGATAGCAGTAAGCCTGTAACAACACCTCCCCGAACTCCACAGGCGGAAGCATTGACTCGTATCAGGGCCTGCAAGCGCTAGGGCCTGTTGAGGTTTTATGATCGACTCAGTGGCTCTAAAAGCGGCTAGCTGCAAGGAAGGCTTGTGAAAATCGTAGTTATTCTACATTGAGCAAGCCTGACGCAGCAGATGGCCGCTTTTAGAGCCACCCGAAGGGCATTCCCGAGGGCTTCCATGGCTTCGTCGCCGTGTTTTGAAAGGCAACAAGCATTCCTGCAACACGGCTCCTCGCCATGAAAACCCTCGGGAATGCTGAGCTCGATCATAAAACCTCAACAGACCCTAGTGGTGCATCTATGGTAGAAGTCAGAAACAGACTGTGTGATGAGTTGGAAAAGAAAGAAGACAGGGCACGTTGGATGAGTTTTAGCACCCGACCTGAGCGATCGGGTGCACAGAAATCAGGAGTCGTCAGCCTTCTTTTCGATGACAGTTTCCTCATCCTTTATAGCTTTCTTGAAACCTTTCAGGGCGTGCCCCAGATCTTCGCCCATACTGCCCAGGCGCTTGGTACCAAACAGTACAACAACAATCACCAGAACAATCACCAGCTGGGGCATGCTGATACCACCAAATCCCATATCGACCACCTAAAGTGAGTATTTTTGTCTTAGATACAGGACTTGAAGCCGACACTCCCCAGCCCTGTGAGAAACCTCTGTAACGTCTCTAAAGAGTACAAGGTCGCACAGAGCGGGAACATTGCGGTAAACCCTACCCTTGTTCAGGAATTAGCCTCCCGTCACTGGTGGAAAGAACGCAACTTCATCACCATCATTAATAGCGGCGGAGTCTTTGGTCATAATCTGATTCACGGCAACGAGGGTTTTGCGATCCTGCAGTGTGGTTTTCCAGAGCTCGCCGCGTTCAGCCAGTTCGGTTTTCAGGGCTGTGATGTCAGCAGCGCTGGAGTCCAGCTCCAGCTGATCCACACCCAGACGATCCCGATAGCTGGCAAAGAAAAGAACTTTAATCATAACGACAACCTTAACTGTCTCATTTATTTGTCAGCAACGTAATGACCGCTCTTGCCGCCACTCTTCTCCAGCACTCGAATGCCATCGATGCGCATGGCCTTATCCACGGCCTTGCACATATCAAACACAGTGAGAGCCGCAACAGAGGCCGCGGTCAGGGCTTCCATTTCTACACCGGTTTTGCCGCTCAGACGGCAGCAGGTTTCAATACGTATACGGTTGTGTTCAGGCTGCTGTTCGAAATCTACGCCGATAAAATTCAGCATCAGTGGGTGACACAGGGGAATCAGATTGCCGCACTGCTTGGCTGCCTGAATGCCCGCGATACGGGCAGCAGACAGCACATCACCTTTCTTCAGGTTATTTTCCTGCACCAGCACAAGGGTGGCTGGTGCCATGTAGATATAGCCTTCTGCGCGGGCTTCACGACGGGAGTCGCTCTTGTCGCCCACGTCTACCATTTTTGCTTCACCGCCTTCTGCGGTATGGGTCAGATGGCTCATATCAGTCACTCTTGCCGGGCTTGAGCTGCTCAACAAAGTTGCAGGGGCGGTGGCGGCTGTTCAGCTGCTCGCGAATCACCTGTTCCCATGCTGTTTTGCAGCCGTTGTTGGAACCGGGCATTACAAAGGTGATCGTACCGTTCGCCAGGCCAGCCACTGCGCGGGATTGAATCGTGGACGTTCCGATCTGCTCATAAGACACCTGACGGAACAGTTCACCATAACCATCCACAATTTTGTCGAACAGAGGCAGAACCGCTTCCGGGGTGCTGTCTCGGCCAGTAAAGCCAGTGCCGCCAGTAATCAGAACGGCCTGAATCTCTTCAGAAGCAATCCAGCGGGACAGCACTGCACGAATCTGATAGATGTCGTCTTTCACAATCGCCTTATCGCCCAGCTTGTGCCCGGCTTCCTTCACACCCTCAACCAACAGGTGGCCGGAGGTATCGGTTTCTTCGGTGCGGGTATCGGATACAGTGAGCACTGCAACAGAGAGAGGGATAAATTCAGCAATCTTCTTGTGAGACATGGTCTGCAAATTCCGCTGGCGTAAAAATTACCGGCAAGCCTGCCAGATGTAGCAGAAAATAGCAGCTTCGGAGAACACTAAATAGCTGGTAAGTACAAAAATTAAGAGTCGCAAGTGTCCGAACTATTGCTTTCCCATAATGATGGCGCTACCAGACTATGGGAAAGCAATGGTCCGGGTATTTAAATAAGATTTTTGAACCAGATACTCACAGTTTGCCGTAAAGTGCGCTTTTTTACAGGCGGCAGTGGTACCGGCTCCCCGTTCAATGCCATTCGAGCCTGACGCGGTGTCCAGCGTTTATGAGGGTCAAACTCAAGCATTCCAGTGAGCATATTCACCATACGTTCGGCTTCAGCTTTTGTAAGGGAAGGCGTTTTCTTCGGATTTATTCGTTTGGAAAGCCACTTGTGCAGGTTACGCTCTTCCATGGCAGCCAATGCTTTGGGATAGCTTTCGTATTTGCAGTCAGGGTTAACACCTTTATAACGCATCCCTGTAAGCAGTTCGTAGAACATACAGCCTGCCGAAAACACATCCACCTTCCCGTCATAGCTCTTCTTATTCCAACCCAGAGCCATCGTCATCACTTCAGGGGCAAAGTAGTTGGGCGTACCCGCTACAAGACGCATTTTTGGGGAACCTACCTCTGCTGCCAGACCAAAATCCCCTATACGCACATGACCATTGGCGGGACTGATAAGAATGTTGTCCGGCTTTAAGTCACGGTGCACAACGCCTTTAGATGAGAGATAAACCAACCCTTCCAGCACCTGCCTGCACACATGTATTGCCATCGCGCCTTTCACCTGCGCGTCTTTCTTTGGGGCGGCTTTGCGGGAGGATCTTGTCTTGCCCGTCAGGTATTTAGGCAAAGGCTTTTTCTGAGAAGAGATCAGGTGACTCAGGGTTGAGCCTCCGTGCTCCATATACATCACAGGGTCGTCGGCTGTCACTCTGTGTCCCTGGGCCGTTTTTATGATGTTGGGATGGTCCAGTTTCTGTAAAAGCTGTTCTTCTTTCTTCAATTCTTCGAGGTGTTTGGTAGTGCTTTTGTCTTTACGGTTCTTTTTGCGAACACTTATGGGGCCGGCACCATTCGGTACTACGGCATCGGTTGTACCAAAGCTCCCGGAAGCAATCTTTTTAAATGACACCATCTCCTTATCCTGAGAGGAGATCATGACTGGGGAGTAAGGAACACCAGCTGTGCGTCTGCGCTGTTTATCTAATGTATGAGCAGCACGCTCAGGGTTGCTGTAATGTTCAGTATCCCGAAGCGCTATCGCCCTTCGTACCCGATCAGCCCTGTTTTTACGAGTTTCATAGCTCCCTGCAGGGGATGAAGAAGTTGAGGGTGAAAGTTTCACATAGGATTTCCCTTTAAACAGCTTCACCAGACGCGCTTTCCAACTGCGCGGATCATAAAGACGCCCCTGAGAACTGCGAAACAATTGCTGAGGTCTGCCACCCACTGACTTAGGCATAAGGATCATCCTTGACACTATGCTTTTAATATAGCCACCAATCTGTAGCACATAATGGAAGATTAAGTGATGCTTGCATGGCTTTAAAGCTGTGATGCACGTCTCATTATTAACAATCCTTCGTAGATCTGTCACCGCTCCCCATAGATAATCATTTGAGATAATAAACACAACTGTCATCCCTTCGCGGCAGACGGAGCATGACCATGCCAGCAGCCAAAAATATAGTCTCCATCAGGAGTCATAATGCTGCCCAAACCTCGACATCTGACATCAAACTCCCCAAACTCGTAAAAAAGCTGCGGGACACTGGCTGGCATGCTCTCGCTCTATCCCTGAACAGCTTTTTTCAAAAGGCTGACGACCACTTTTTCGAGCTATCCAACAAAGCTTCTGGCGGTGATAACCACAGTCTCTACTTCGAACTGATGCGCTCCATTCGGGTAAAAAAATCCTCAGTGATTGAGGATATGGAGAAAACCCTGAACGCAGCCTTCGACCGTCTGACCACCCCGAGTCACGACCCAAAAGGTTCAGCAGACCAGTGGCCTGTTGATGAGCTTTCGCTGATTAATAATGAAGAGTTGGAAGAACAGGTTGCGCTCAATACCATGGTGAATCTGGGTAATAATCATTGCGGTGAGTCGCTTCAGCATCTGACACTGCGTCTGGACAACCTGCTGCCCGTGAAGGTCTACCAAAAGAACAACCCTTTCGCACCAGAAACGGTCTGTCATGCTTTCATAAAGGCCACCAAACTTCTGGAGTGTGATATCAAAGCCCGGCTGATGCTGTGCAAGCTGTTTGAAAAATCGGTAGTCGTTAAACTGGATACTCTGTGTGAAGCCAGCAATGAGATGCTGGCCAGACAGAACATCCTGCCCTCTCTCAAGCAGGATCTGAAGGCCTCCAAAAACCGTAACAACACCCAGCCACAGGATGACTATGAACTGCCACAGGCTATTCGGCAGCTGCTGACGACCAGTCAGGAAGCTCCAGCCCCCGCGTCCAGACAAAGCAGCCGCTCAACCGAGCTGATGAATGTTCTTTCCCAGCTGCAGCAAAGCCAGCCAGTGATACAGGCCCGCCTCCAGTTGCAGGAACTGATTCGCGCCCAGAACCAGAATCTGGATATGGGCCAGGATGAGAATAATGTGATCAACCTCGTGGGTATGCTGTTCGAGTTTATTCTCGACGACCGCACCCTGCCTGCCACCATGAAAGCATTGCTCGGCCGCATGCAGATTCCGTTGATTAAAGTTGCCCTGAGTGATCGCACCTTCTTCAGCCAAAAGCAACACCCAGCCCGCAAGCTCCTGAATGAAATGGCTACGGCTGCACTTGGTTGGCAGGAAAGTGGCAGAGGCAAAGACAAGCTTCAGGAAAAGATGGAAAGCATCGTTTACTACCTGCTGAGCGACTTCGACGCTGATACCCGTATTTTTGATGACCTGCTGACAGATTTCACCCTGTTTCTCACACAGGAACAACGCCGCACGAGCCGCCTTGAACAACGCATGCTGGAAGCTGAGCGGAAACAGGCTCAGGCAGATGCTGCACGCAAAACTGTGGATCGCGTGATTCAGCACTATATCAGTGATCGAGATGTTCCCGCTGCAGCCTTAGCCATTCTGGAGCAGGGTTGGAAAAGCGTTATGTTCCTCACAGCTCTTAACAAAGGCACCGACAGTGCTGAGTGGAAAGTCCAGCACAAAACCATTCACGAACTCGTATGGAGCGTAACCGCTCCTATGACACCGGCAAACCGGTCACGTCTGCAAAAACTCAGCCCGCAGATTGGCGCACGCTTAAAAGCCGGGCTGGAAAGCATTGCCTTTGACCCGTTCCAGAGAACGGATCAATTTAAAGCGCTAAAAGCCGTTTATGTCGAGCGCATAAAAGCCGCCAAAGCTGCAGAAACAGTAAAGGCCCAACCTGCCGCCCACAGCCACGGGGTGGATACCTCATCTGTTGATCACAGCGCCATAGAGTTCGAAATGCCTTCCCGTAAATTTGAACTTGTAGAGATCATTGAACCAGAGCCTGCCGGCATGGACGAGAACGATCCTTACCTGAAGCTTGTTGACAACCTGGTTTCCGGTGCCTGGTTTGATATGCAGGAGCCTGAACGCAGCTTCCGTTGCCGCCTCGCTGCTGTATTGAAAGCAGCAGACAAATACATCTTCGTTAATCGAACTGGAATGAAAGTCGCTGAAAAAAGTCGTCTTGAACTGGCCGATGCCTTACGGGATGGCCAGTTTACACAGTTAGATGACGGTATGTTATTTGACCGGGCTTTGAAAGCTGTTATTGCTGACCTTCATCGAACAACGACGACGGGTTAGCACTGGAGACAATGACTCCCGGATAGGACGCCAAACCCATGCCTCCCATACCTGCCATACTTCCCGTGCCTGCCATACTTCCCGTGCC
>NZ_SMME01000786.1:9126-14970 GCF_009711465.1 Parendozoicomonas verongulae
ACTTCCCGTGCCTGCCATACCCGCCATGCTTACTGTGCCTGCCATACTTTCCACTCCTATCAACCTGGTAGGAGGGGTTGGAGGCAAGCAATACCCTGTATAGGGCATGAGGGTACAGGGAATGCGATTCAGGTAAACCATATAGCCCCCATAGCCATTGGCAAAGACATCGGAGATAGGGCCGTAGGAACTTTGTGCCAAGATTTGTACAACACCATCCACTGAACCTGGCATATATACATCTCTTTTGACTTTTTTCCCTGGAGTCTGACCAGACTCCAGATCTGACCCCTTTCTTGTAGCCTGCTTACGCTTTAGTGAACCCTCATTGTCCCCTAATGAACTAAACACCTTATATTCGTTGGGGATGTACCAGAAATTGGCCTTATTATTCACTACTTTAATGCCAGGCCCAGGGTACGGTGTTTTTTGAAACCAATCCTGATGAGAAAGGTTGTGGCGAATGGAGTTTTTCCAGTTAAATTCATCCGGTTTATAATAAGGGAAGTTCGATGAAATCCAATCATAGATATTCTGCAGCTGTGCTTTTCTGTCTGGCCTACTGCAAATAGCGCAAACAATCAGCATGCTATAACTGATATCAGGCCGCCCATCTTTTTTGGTGGTGGGGATTTTATACGTCTTTCCCACCTCCATGACAGATCCCGAAGCTTGCCCTTCCGAAATAGCTTCTGCCTGCGGTCTGGCAGACCTGAATTTGATTACAAGCTGCCTGTCATCATCTTCTCCTTCAAAGCTGACAGCGATCCTTCCTTGCTTTTGAAGTTCAGTCTCAGAGGCTGGTATCACTTCACTTTTGGGCACCGTAGTATGGTAACTGCTAATGTCCCTGGGTGTTATACCTCTAGATGGACCAGGCATATTTGGGTCCATCGTATAAGGCAAGGGAGTAGCCTGGAGAGGTGTAACACTCCCAAATTGAGACATCCCCATCATGGGAGAATAGGCAGGACGCCCCCCCACAGAACCTGATGGTGCTACGTTCATAGCACTTGCAGACGAAAAATATGGCGTATAAGGAAACATGCATCCACCTCTGTAGATATATTTAACTAGAGGTCAGTTAGATGATTCTCCCCTACAGAGTTCCTGGTGTGTTAGAAGTATTGGCTTTTTTGTCACAGTGATCTTAAGCCAGATCAGTAGTAGTCTTGTTAAATCTTTTGGAGCCCTAAATCATAAAGGGCTGAATCAGAGGCTGGAGGGAACCGAATCGGCTGCTGCGAATTTGCAAAAGGGGAGTCAGAAGGAGCATCGTCAACTCAAGTTATGGCACAGCAGATTGCCAGTTAGATGGCTTGAGCTACTGTTTAACCCTCAATGATTACTCTAACCAAGTACTGCCCATCCTGGTTAGGAATGACATCGGGACACTTACAACACATACCCAAATACTCTATGTCGTGACGGGACTGTTTTATGGCCTTGTTATCCTGCCCCGAATAAAATGTGAAATTTATATATTTCACATATTTATTGCGTGTACTTGAGTACAACACAATAGTTAATTCGTTTTCTTTCTCTGATGAATACTCAGGCCTTCTTCTATGAAAAAACAGCCTTATGCACTTCTCTACAGGCTCGTGGTAGCCACTGCGCTGAGTCATAAAATTAAGCTCTATTTCATACTCGAAGTCATACTCTCCCGGATTAGTGGCACGCGCTAACGCATCTATTTTAATAAGGAACTCCCTTGGGTTGTTCACTGCCTGATAAACCTTGTCACCTGACACCGCAACACATTCGGTATCCAGAATACGGTGAATTTTTTTATCCTTAGTCAGTGTTGATATCTGATTTTGAGGTAATTCTACCGGATCCGTCTGTACTGCTGCCTCAACACCCTTAACATTTGCAATAGCTTCTGGATGCAGTGCAGGCTGGGATCGCACATGTTGCATCGCCTTGCTCGAAAACATGTCACGAAAGGGAAAGAATACCTGACGACACTCACACTGGAAGACCTTGGAGCAGTGGGACATATGTTCGAACATTTTTTTTCTCTTGGCAGGAGGTTCACCGCAATCTCCCTCACATGTCACAATGTTTTCTGGGCACCTGGTCAGGTGAGCTTCAGTCTCAGAAAAATCGAAGGTATCCGGGCAGCCTTCATTCGGGCACCTTACCACCGTATTCATCAGTATCCGGTTGACAACCTGACTCACTTCTATTTTTGCCTTCAGAGGATCTCTACAAACCGGACATGTCTTTAAGCCTGACGGCAAACATGTTTTGCATAACATATGTGCCTCAGCACACACCTCAACAGGCTTTTGCAAAAGATACTGGCATACAGGGCACTCGAGCTGTTTCAAGGTTCCAGGATCGCTCTTTACGGGATAGACTGGCCGACTACCATAATAAAAACAGGGAGCGCTTACATTGCTTGCCATATTCCTTACACCTCCATTGTATTGTGTCTTTGACTAAGACAAGCTCTGGAAAGAAAGAGTTCCCTCGAACTGGTTTGTTTAAAGGTTTTGTTACCATGAGTAACTAAAGCCGGGCTGGCATCGCGGTACTCTTAATCATCGACGCTCTCCGCTATAATCCCCTCTGCTTTATTTTTTCAAGAACCAAAGAGTTCCCTATGCCCCACACCGAGACAGGTATCAGCCAGTCCACCCGCGAAGCGGTTGTGAATAAGATCACTGACAGCCTCAAAGCACTCTACCCTCTGGCCCAGAGTGCAGACGAGCAGCTGGACATGCTGAAAAAGCAGAACAAAGGGAAATTCTCGGCCATTTTCCTGAAAGGCTCACCGTTTACAGCTGAATCTGACCGTTTTCTCCCTTACATGGTGGAAGTGGCCCATGAGTTGGCTGAACTGGCGAAAGTGGACGATAAACTTTACGTGAAGCACCTGAACCAACTCATGCATAAGGTTCAGCTGATGCATGAAGTGCTGACAAAGTTCCACTCCATCAAGGATGAAGAGAAGGCAACGCCTCAAGCGCCAGCACCCCAAGCCGTTCACTGATCGCTTTTCATTGGCCTGTCACACTCGCTGCCTGACAGGTTTGCCACTCCTCGGGGGTATTCGTGTTGGAGAAACACTCGGCATGATCCTCCGGTGGTGGCAAGGTCACGCCTCCCAGAGTTTCAAACAGACGCCAGAGTGCATAGTGACGGCGGTTATCACTGTGGATAGCTTTATCCACAGCCTGCACACACGCCTTATCCACTGGTAGAACCAATGGCAGGGAATACCCCTGATACTGCACGGGATGAGCACCATCAAAGTGTCGTGCCAGATGAGCGATGTGCTCCGGCCTCAGCAGTGGCATATCCACAGGCACCACCAGCAGCCCAGCACACTTGCATACACTAAGAGCAGCATGAACCCCCGACAGTGGCCCTCTTCCCGGAATCCTGTCGGTCACACGCCCATACTCACGACACGCTGCAACATCCCCCCGATTGATCAGAACCTGTTCAGCTCCCGCTTGTGCCAGCTTGCCCCCCATATGCTGGTAGAGAGGTTTCCCTTCCCAGAGCAACAGGGCTTTGTCTTCTCCCATTCGGGACGATTGCCCACTGGCCAGAACAACGCCTGTCCACGGATGGGAGGGATGAGTTTGAAAGGCAGACGGGGCAAGCACAGACATAACAACTTCAATTCAGAGAGGAAAACACCAGATAGTAAACTGCAGAGTGACAAAAAAGCTAACGGCATGGTTAGGAACATCTCATCAACCAGTGTGTCCAACACTGCCTCAGATGACAACAATCAATGAGGCCAGATTATGGAGAGGACTCCACCGAAATCATCCGGTAATCAAGCAAAACCTCGAGTTAGCCGCTACCACTCTGCCCCTGAAAGCAAGCTAAAAAGAACTGCTGCTTTTGACTTGTCTGTTACAGCGGAAAAGCCTGCGGATATCAAAAAACAGGTTGGCCCTTCCGCGGATGGGTATCAGGGGCCATCTACCGAGACAATATCGATTCCAGGGGCGAATGCCTCCTCGAAAGGAATGTCCTTATCCTGTTCAGCTGTATTTGGTGTCACGTTCTTTGAGGAAGGCGACTTTAACCGTAAGGACATAGAAAAGAGGCAAGGCCGAAAACTGCTTGAGAGCAAGTATAAATGTTCTGCTTCTGACTTGCCTGAATCACCAACCGAGAGGCATACAGAGCCCCGGGCAATAAACCCCAGAACAAAAGATGGTACCCCTTGTCCCCGCAGCCCACTCTCCGATACTGACGCTATGCTTATGCACGGCGAGATAGAAGGGCTGGAGACTGCAAAACCTCCTCAGGATCTGGAAATAACGGCACCACCACCTGAAAACGAGAAGAAAGAGGAAATACTCCTGTCTCTCAGCGATGATGAAGATGTGTTTAATGATGACGATGTGTTTATAGTCGGTGAGTTGGAGGGGTTAGACATTACAGAATCCCCTCAGAATCAGGAAACGACAACAACACCGACCTCAGTATTTTCAGGCCATCTGTCATTCTCTCCAAAGAAGCCGGGGCACTAAAGGCAATGCGTACCGCCGGAGGTACAGGATAACCCGGAGGTACAAACAGCTCGCCGGATTTCACATGTACACCCGCGTTTTCACAGGCTTTCATAAACGCCCCAAGGCTCCACTGCTCAGGCAGTGGCAGCCAGCCATGAAAACCGCCTAGCTGGGTCTGAATGCCAAACTCCCCCAGATACTCCTGCACCGCATTATTACGTATCGTCATTTCTCTGCGGATAAACTGCAGTGCCCGATCGGCAGCTCCTGATGCAATAAGCTGGCAAGCCAGCCCCGTTAGCAGGGGGCTGATCATCCAGCTTTGATTTTGAATGGTCATAGTCAAGCGCTTCAACAGCTGTTCAGGCGCCTGAAGAAAACCAAGCCGCAGCCCCGGCGCAAGGCTTTTGGAGAGGGCACTGATATAAATCACTTGCTCTGGGGCCATATTCACCAGAGGTTCACCCGGCTCCAGAAGCTGCAAACCATTCACCTGATCTTCAATCAGATAAATACCATGGGTTTTACAAACCTCAACAATGTCATGACGCCGCTGCTCACCCATCACCACAGT
This sequence comes from Parendozoicomonas verongulae, assembly GCF_009711465.1. GTDB lineage: Bacteria > Pseudomonadota > Gammaproteobacteria > Pseudomonadales > Endozoicomonadaceae > Sansalvadorimonas > Sansalvadorimonas verongulae. The sequence continues at coordinate 14,188 of NZ_SMME01000786.1, forward strand.
TGTGGGGTTCTGCAAAGTTGGCGTGGCATAAATAAAACGAGGATTGTATTGCCTGCAGGCATTATCCAGAGCTTCGGGCACCAACCCCTGATCATCCATATCCACAGGTTTCAATGTTAATCGTTGCTGCCGGGCCAGGTTAAGCAAACCCGGATAGGTGAGTTTCTCCACCAGAATCGTATCACCCCTGTGACAGAATGCAGACAACACAAGCTGCATGGCGTTCTGCGCCCCGGACGTAAACCGCAAGCGATCAGCCTGTACATGGATATTGTGATGATTGAGCCATCTGGCCACAGTTTCCCGATGCTCCGGAATCCCTTCTGCTGGCTGATACAGCAGCAGGGCATTTAAAGCCTCAGGGTGTCTGGCTAATTCTTCCATCGCCTGTTGCAACATGACGCTGCGGTCCAGAAGGGGCGGCAGGTTGAAGCCAAAGTCAATGTGATCCGATAAATTCTCAGTATGGGGAAACGCCCACCTGTGATTACCCCGGTTACGTACATAGGTGCCTGCTCCCACTCTGGCTTCCAGCAGCCCCCGGCGCTCACTTTCTGCATAGGCACGGGTCACAGTGCCCACCGTAACGGTCAGCACATCCGCCAGAGCCCGGTGGGTTGGCAGTTTATCGCCCGGTTTTAATTGCCCGGACGCAATATGGACTGCCAGTGCATTAGCAATTTGTTTATACAAAGGCGCTGAAGAATCCGGCTCTTTGTTTTCAATATACTCTTTGATGCTGTTATTCAACGTGTTATGGAAAGTGACACTCTTGATTGTCAT
>NZ_SMME01000076.1 GCF_009711465.1 Parendozoicomonas verongulae
TAGGGTCTGTTGAGGTTTTATGATCGAGCTCAGCATTCCCGAGGGTTTTCATGGCGAGGAGCCGTGTTGCAGGAATGCTTGTTGCCTTTCAAAACACGGCGACGAAGCCATGGAAGCCCTCGGGAATGCCCTTCGGGTGGCTCTAAAAGCGGCCATCTGCTGCGTCAGGCTTGCTCAATGTAGAATAACTACGATTTTCACAAGCCTTCCTTGCAGCTAGCCGCTTTTAGAGCCACTGA
>NZ_SMME01000820.1 GCF_009711465.1 Parendozoicomonas verongulae
TCTACACAGCCTGGACACCCGCAAAAAAAGCCCTCGCCTACGGCAGCTGGCAAAAATGCAGTGGCGCCATTCGCCACAACAAGCGGAAAAACCGTAAAGCTGTGCCCTGAGTGCAAAGGGCACGGGTACGACGCAGCAGAGATGTTTTATCACGGCGGCCTGCGTCGCCCCTGTGGTACCTGCTTGCTGGTGGGCTTTGTGTATACAGATGGCGGGGAGCCCCTGACAGAAGTGGACGCCATTAGCGTGATGCGCCAGAGCATGACCCGGATGATTGCTATCAGCGACAAGCTGAGTAAGGAAGTGAAAAAGCTGGAGGCACGGATACCGGCACCTTCCCTGGCTGATCAGATTTATCCAGATAACGAACGCGGCCCCGGGCGGTCAAAGTATTGCGGCGATTAACGCCCGGGCTTCAAAAAGAAAAACACAGAGAGAAACTATGAACACTGAAACTGCATTTGTATGGATTGATCTTGAAACCGGCGGTCTGAACGATCGACAGAAGGACGGCACTCTGGGATGTGAGTCTCTGCCGATTCTGGAGATTGCGGTTCGGGTCACAGATACCGAGCTGAATGAGTTGGCAGTGCCATTCCGGCTGGTTATCGCTCAAACAGAAGAGGAGCTTCAAAAGCTGGGTCCATGGCCTATGAAGACCCACACCGAAAGCGGGCTGCTTGACTCTGTGCGCCATGGTTATGGTCGTGTAGAGCTGGCAGAAGCTGAGCAGCAGGTCATCAGTTACCTGAAAGGCTGCGGTATTGAGCCTTACGACCGTAACGCTCGCACAGGCGGCATCATGTGTGGCTCAAGTATCCACTTCGACCGCTCATACATCATGGCGCAAATGCCCGAGCTTCACGCCTACCTGCACTATCGCATGATCGATGTATCAGCCATCGCTATGGCCGCTCGTTACTTTGCGCCTGAACTGGCGGGTAAAGCCTGCGAGCACAAAACATACAAGCACGAAGCCTTGCAAGATATCTGGGAATCCATTCAAGAGCTGCGTGTTTATCAGGAAGCGTTTGCCAGATTCAGTTCTGGCGATGAGTAAGAGGTTATTCACAAAGCTCAACAAAAGATCGTCCGTCAGGGATTAAGGAGCGTCATGCAGCCAACAATACAAACACCAAAAAACTACCTGGATAAAATCTGGCTCAACACAAAAGAGCTGTATGAGTATCTGGATCAGCAGTTCGCCGTGGGCACTATTTGCAACTGGCGCACGGAAGGCAAGGGGCCTGATTACTCTCGCATTGGCGGCAAGGTGCTGTATGCCCGGGGCGATGTTGACCAGTGGTTGAATGCTCAGGTGCGGGGAAAGTAATCATGGGGATTGATGTTGATGTGTTTGTGGATATCCCGGGTGCAGTCAAGCACCTGGAGGAGTTCCAGAAAAAGCATATTCCTTTTGCGTTGGCGGTCTCGCTCACCAAGATCGGTGCCATTGTCCGTGACGATACCCGCAATGAAATGCAACGGGTGTTCAACAACCCAACCCGTTACACGCTCAACTCCCTGTTGCTCAGGCCTGCACAGAAAAAGGATATCAACCCGACTGCGGTGGTGATGTTCAAGGATATGGCCTCGCGGGGGAATGCGCCTGCCAAGTATCTGGGCCCTGAAGTTCATGGCGGCCCACGCAGCGTGAAGGGGGCGGCGTCTCTTCTCAGAGGAAAGGGGCTGTTGTCGTCTGATGAGTTCCTTGTGCCATCACGCTCCGCCAAGCTGAACCAGCACGGCAACATAACCCGGGCACAAACCATGAAGATGGTGGCGGGTGTTAAGACGGAACAGAAGGTGGACAGCAAATCACGCAAGGCGCAGTACTTCGTGGGCAGACCCGGTGGGAAAGCAAAAGGCGTATGGATCCGCAAAGGCCGGAAGCTGCAACCCTTCATGCTGGTCACGCGTCAGCCCCAGTACCGCTCACGGCTGGACTTCTACCGCATTGCCAACAAAGCCGTTGGAAAAAATTACAACAAGGAATTTGGCAGAGCCTTGGGGCACGCCATGTCTACCGGGAGAAAGCGCTGATGAGAAAGGTTATTTTCGAAGCAGACCTGACTACTGACCAAGCTCTTGATGCTGTCACCAGACTGATTGATGACGGGTTTTCTGTTACAGCAAAGCAGGAGGGTGTTCGCTGGAGCATTGAGGCATTCGAGAGCGGCACTGTTCAAGTCTCCAGTGACCCGGAGGGGGAGGGGGTACCTATTGGGTCCTTCCCGGAGCCTGAGAGCCGCGGGTAATTCGAACCGCGATGTTTCCGGACATTTTGCATTTTCATAGGGGCAACAACATAACAGGGACTTGATGAATGCCACTTCTGAGCACCAACAAGCTGCATGAGCTCACTGGCAAAACCCACAGGACTATCAAGGCTCGGCTGGAAAATATCGAACCTGTTGTCGATGGCCGGAGTCACCTCTACGACAGCCGGGAGGTTTTGCCATTGCTCTATGACGTGGACAAAACAGAGGGTGACTACGATCTGGAGACAGAACGCGCCCGTCTGGCAAAAGAGCAGGCTGATGGCAAAGCACTGGAGAATGCCAAAAAACGCAAAGAGCAACTGGATGTTGCCAGCATGGTGGAGCTGGTATCCGATGAGTATGCCTTTGTCCGGTCAAGAGCCATTTCGTTGCCTGGGAAGTTGTCACGGCAGCTGGCGTTAATGGACTCCCCAACAGAAATTGAAGAACTGCTACTGGAAAACATATCAGAAGCGTTAGAGGAAATGTGTGTCGATGAGCCTGGAGTCATGGAAGCAAGAGTCGATTGAGTATGCCCGTCAGCTACTGAGAAAAGCGCGGCAGGATAATCTGAAACCACCGCCCAATATGAAACTGGTTGAATGGGCGGACGCTTATCGTTATCTGTCTCAGGGGGCCTCCTCTGAAGCGGGCAAGTGGAAAACCTCGAACGTAGAAGTGTGCCGTGGCCCGATGGAAGCCTACTCTGATCCCCATGTGAAAATTATCACAGTGATGTGCTGCACCCAGCTGATGAAAACAGAGCTGATCAACAACATTGTCGGCTATCACATCGATCTGGATCCGGCACCCATGATTGTGATGCAGCCTAACGAGAAACTGGGTGAAGCTTGGTCGAAAGACAGACTGGCCACCATGATCCGTGATACCCCCGCCCTCAAGGGCAAGATCAAAGGTGACAAGATACTTCACAAAACCTTTGCTGGTGGACACGTCTCCATTGTGGGGAGTAATGCTCCGGGTGATCTGGCCATGCGCCCTGTTCGTGTCGTGTTGTGCGATGAAACGGATAAATACCCGGCCTCCGCCGGTGATGAAGGGGACCCGATCTCCCTGATTGCGGAACGTCAGGCAACCTTCTGGAACTCAAAACTGTTGCATGTATGCAGCCCGACGGTAGAAGGGCGCAGCCGTATAGCACTGGAATACTCCCATTCTGACCAAAGAATATTTGAAGTCCCTTGCCCCTACTGTGGCCACCGGGAGGAAATGACGTGGGATCACGTTGTCATTCCCAAGGATGAGGGAGGTAAAAAACTACCCAAGAAAGCTCACTACGCTTGCCCCAAGTGCACAGCAGAATGGACAGAACCCCAGCGCCAGAAAGCCATCAAGCAGGGAACATGGCGGGCAACAAAACCATTCACAGGTCATGCGGGGTTTAACGTCTCCAAGCTGGCCAGCCCATGGGAAACCATCGGCCAGCTGGCAGAGAAGTGGCTCAAGGCTCAGGGTAACCCGCAACTGCTGAAAACTTTTATCAACACTCAGCTGGCGCAAACATGGAAACAGAAAGGGGATGCCCCGGAATGGAAACGGCTGTATGACCGACGGGACACCTACACCATTGGTACGGTGCCGGAAGGTGTCCTGTTTCTTACCGCAGCGGCTGACGTTCAGAAGGATCGTGTCGAAGTTGAGATTGTTGGCTGGGGCCGTGGTAAGCGGTCATGGTCAATTGATTACATTGTGATACCCGGGCGCATCGAGACACAGGAAGTGCAGGACAAACTCAGCAAGATCGTCACAGGAACATGGACTCACAAGTGTGGTGTGCAGATGTCACTTCTGCGCTTCGCCATCGATACCGGATATAACGCTCAGGTCATCTACAACTGGACCCGTAATCACATTGGGATAGTGATGCCGGTGAAGGGTATGCCTCCCGGGCCTTACCCGATTCTCTGCCGACCAACATGGGTTGACCTGAACTACGAAGGCAAACACATCCAGAAGGGTATTCAAATCTGGGGCGTGGGAACGGATGCTGCCAAGACGGAAATCTATGGATTATTGCAACTGAGTTTCACGAAAGATAACGAACAGTCATCGGAACCACCGCCCGGCTATTGCCGGTTTCCGGAATACAACGAAGACTATTTCAAGATGCTGACTGCAGAACAGCTGGTTGAGAAGAAAACCAAGCGCGGCATGCAGTATGTATGGGATAAATTCCGCGAGCGTAATGAGGCGCTGGATTGTCGGGTTTATAACCGTGCAGCGGCGGCCGCCGTTGGCATAGACCGCTTTGAAGAAGAGCACTGGCGAGAGCTGGAAGCCGGATTAGGCAAAAAACCGGACAAACCCGAAAAGGCAGCCAGCAAAAAGCCTGCCCGCAAACGCACCCGAAAAGGGACATGGATCAGACGCTAATGGCTTTCACGCAACAACAACTCAACGCACTGGAAGACGCCATCGCTATGGGTACCCTTGAGGTGGAGTATGGCGACAAGAAAGTGAAGTACCGGAGCCTGGGTGAAATGATGCGGATCCGCGACATGATGCGCATGGATATTGAAAAGCCACAACGCGCCAGAGTGGCACACTTCAGCAAAGGACTTCGGTAATGGCTAAGAAAGAAAAGCTTGGTATCTATGACCGGTTGCTGATCAATGTCGCTCCCCGTTTTTATATGCGCCGCCTGCAGGCGCAAACCGCTGCCAAGCTCATCAAGCGCCGCTATGAAGGTGCCGCCAAAGGTCGCAGAACCGAAGGCTGGAAAGCCTCGGGTAATTCCGCCAATGCAGAAATTGGCCGTGATCTGAATGTGCTGATGTACCGCAGTCGTGATTTGCTCAGGAACAACCCGTGGGCACGGCAGGCTCAGCGCGTTATCCGTAACAATGTCGTGCGTTATGGCATTGTCGGTGAGTTGAAAGGGGATCGTGAACGCCCCCTGAAAAAACGCCAGTCACTCTGGCAGCAGTGGGCAGAAAGCAAACAGATTGATGCGGATGGTCAGCGTAACTTCTATGGCCTGCAGGCGCTGGCCATGAATACCATTTTTGAATCGGGTTCGGTGCTGATCCGCAGGCGGCGGCGTCGCAGTAATGACAAGCTGGCTGTCCCTCTCCAGATTCAGGTGCTGGAGCCTGACTGGATCGACATCAACAAAACTCAGGCACTGAGCAACGGCAACCGCATTGTTCAGGGTAAGGAGTATAACGGTATTGGTCAGCTGGTGGCTTACTGGCTGTTTGAAGAGCATCCGGGCAACTACCAGCACTTTAACCGCTACCATGCCAGCTCCCGCCGTGTTCCTGCGTCTGAAATTCTGCATATCTTTGACGGTGACCGTCCGGAACAGATTCACGGTGTGCCGTGGATTGCACCGGCCATGCTCAGGCTCCGCGATTTTGACGAACTGCAGGATGCCAAGCTGATGCAGCAGAAAATCGCCAGTTGCTTTGCGGTACTGGTGAAAGGGTCAGATCCCAACTCTGTCAGTCTGCCCAAGAAAGACAATGGTGATCCTGAATTGCCTGTGGACTCCATTGAGCCGGGCATGGTGGAGTATGTTGGTCATAACGACATCAGCACAGTAACCCCGCCTAACGCCGATGGTGGGTCAGAGTTTGCCCGCCTGGTGCTGCGGGAAATTGCTTCTTCTTTTGGTATCACCAACGAGCAGATGACAGGCGACTTCAGTAAGGTGAACTTTTCCAGCGCCCGCATGGGGCGTCTGGAGTTTGTAGCCAACGTCGAACACTGGCAGTGGAATATGCTGATACCGGGGCTGTGTGAAGGCGTTTACGGCTGGTTTGATGAAGCCTGCAAACTGATGGGAGAGACAGAGCCAGTCACTATGGTCTGGACTCCACCGGCTGTTCCTGCACTGGATATGGAGAAAGAAGGCAAGGCGATTCGGGAATATATCCGTGATGGCCTGATGACACCGTCCGAAGGTGTGCGTCGCCTGGGAGAAGATCCGGTACGCTTCTTTGATGAATACGCTGATGATATGAAGCGACTGGATAAGTTGGGTATCGTGCTGGATACCGACCCCCGCAAGACGGCGAGGGGCGGTACGTTGCAGCCGGATCAGTCACAGGCATCAGAGTGACATACGAGGTCCTTATGAAACTGGTTAAGGAAATCAGTACAAAGATTCAGGTTTTGCAGATCGATGACAGCAGATTCACAGTCCGCACTGTCGTTGATAACAAAACCGATGCTCAATACGGAACGGGTACCCAGCAATGGGCGGAAGGGCTGGCTCACTGTATAGCCAATGGGGATAACCCAAGGGAGTACTGCAGACAACCTCGCCAGTGCTGAGAATTACGCCCCGCAGGTTTCTTTTACGTTGGCAGGAACCAGTGGGGTGTAATCACTGATTTCTAAATGGCCACCACGCTGATTGTTGTGTGCGCTGCACATGGGCACTATGTACCAGGTCTGGCTCAGCAACCCACCTACCTGAACGTGTGCTCCAACTCTTGCATTGTTAATGCATCCTTCCACGCAGCAGTAGCTGGCAGTTGAGCCTGAGAATCTTTCCCAGTGCTTCAGCCAGCTTTCACAGCGGCAATCGTTATCGCTGGTTCCATTAATGTTTCTTACTTGCATTGAATATCCCTCATTCAATTGGTTGTCCTGCCACATGGCAGGGAAACCAGCTTAAATCACCCGTTTTCAAGAACAACAACATTCTTTTGTTGTGTTGATTGGTATCAGTATGTGACCCACCATGACAACACATGAAACCCACCCCCTCCCAACCTCTTTCCCTCCTGCATAACATCGTGTCTGAACAAGCGCATTTTCCAACCGGACACCGGACACGATGGACGAAAACAATGTAACCACCAGAACCCAGACCCGGAATATTCCGCCGATGATGCTGCAGGCCCGGATCATGCCGGAGACCTGGAGCGAAGAAGAACGGACTGTGGAGGTTGTCTGGTCCACGGGTGCCCGTGTTCGCCGGTACAACTGGTGGAAGGATGAAGAGTTCAACGAAGAACTCTCAATGGATCCCGATCATATCCGCCTTGGCCGCTTCAATAATAACGCCCCTGTGTGTGATACCCACTCCACATACCGCCTTGGTGATGTGATCGGCAAGGTTGAACCCGGCACTGCTACTACCGACGGCACAGAAGGCCGCTGCCGTGTACGCCTGTCAAACCGTGACGATATCGCCGGCATTGTTCAGGACATTCGTGACGGCATTCTCTGCAACGTCTCCGTGGGATACCGCATCTACAAGTTTGAAGATGTCAGCGAAGACGATGACAAAATCAAAACCCTGCGTGCGATCGACTGGGAACCCCACGAACTCTCTTTTGTACCAGTGCCAGCAGATGATGGTGCCGGTACCCGTTCACAGGAAACAGAGAACGATAACCCCTGTGAATTCATTTTTCGGGCGCTGCCCATCACTCCTGAAGAGGAAAACAGAATGGACGAAAATGAAAAGTCCAATGAAGGCCAGCGTTCCGACAATGGTCAAACACCTGCACCACAGCAGCCATCACCGGATGCCGTGCGTCAGGCAGCAGACGAAGCCGTAAAAGCCGAGCGCCAGCGTGTTTCTGACATTCGTCAGGCTGTACGCTCCGCCAAGCTGGGTGATGAGTTCGCTGATGAGATGATCACTAACGGCACCGGCATTGAAGAAGCCCGCAAGCTGATCATCGACAAGTTTGCTGACCAGGGCGATAACCACGAAGCCCGTGGTTTTATCACCTTCAGCAGCGCACCCAATATGGATGCGGTTCGCTCCGGTATTGAAAACGCCCTGTCCCACCGTGTGAATCCCGGTAAGGAAAAGCTGGTGGAGTCCGGTCAGGACTTTGTTGGTCTTCGACTGCTGGATATGGCACGGGAAGTTGTCGAAATGAACGGCATTCGCACCCGTGGCATGAAGCCGCTGGATATTGCCAAGCGTGCTCTGGGTACCAGTGACTTCAAGCTTATTCTGGCTAACGTCACCAATAAAACCCTGCAGGCCGCCTACACCGGCAGTCCGCAAACCTTCCGCCCCATTGTTCGTCAGGTCAGCCTGAGTGATTTCAAGGCTGTGCAGCGTACCCGTCTTGGTGATGCGCCAGACCTGCAGAAGGTGAACGAGAACGGTGAGTTCAAGTACGGCAAGTTCGGTGATGAGGCAGAAAGCTACAAGCTGGAAACCTATGGCCGGATTATTCCGATTACCCGTCAGGCCATTGTCAATGATGATCTGGACGCCTTTATGCGTCTGGCAACCATGTATGGCCGTGCCGCGGCGGATCTGGAATCTGATCTTGTCTGGGGCTTGTTTACCCAGAACATTGTTATGTCGGATAACAACGCTCTGTTCCATGCCAAGCACAACAACTTTAACTCCACTACGGCTGAAATCAGCGTAGCGAGTATCGGTGCCGGTCGTGCTGCCATGCGCAAGCAGAAAGGTGTTGATGGTCGTCTGGTCTCCGTGCTGCCTGAGTACCTGATTGTTCCTTCCAGTCTGGAAACCAAGGCGGAACAGTTTGTCAGCACCAATCTGGCGGCTACCCGAAACGAAGACATCAACCCCTTCGCTGGTCGTCTGCAGGTACTGGCAGAACCCCGCCTGGAAGAGAACGGCGGCAACGCCAAAGACTGGTTCCTTGGCTGTGGCCCTGCCCAGATCGACACCATTGAACTGGCGTATCTCTCCGGTGACGAAGGCCTGACTCTGGAAGAAGAAGAGGGCTTTGATGTGGACGGTATCAAGTTCAAGGCCCGTCTGGATGTTGCGGCTGCACCTATCGACTGGCGCGGTCTCTACAAGCAGAAAGGCTAACCGCACACGGTTGAGCGCGGGGATTCGTCCCCGCTTCCGTTCACTCAGAGGATAAGAGCATGGCAGGAAATAAAATTCAGGAAGGTCGATTCCTGACAGTGATCGCAACCGCAGCAGTGCTCAGCGGTCAGGGCGTGATGGTAGGAGACCTGTTTGGCGTAGCTATGGGCGATGCCGCCATTGGTGAAGAGTTCGAGATTGACACCGCCGGTGTCTACGAACTGCCAAAGGATACTTCCCAAGACATTGGTCAGGGAGACAAGGTTTACTGGGCTGCCAGTGGTTCCGTCACATCAGAAGCCGCAAGCAATACCTTGATTGGTTGCGCCGCTTACGCTGCCGGTAACGGTGTGGCAGACATCTCAGTACGCCTGAACGGTACGGTGATCTAATCATGGATTTCGGGCAGCTGGCCAGCGGTATGCACAGGGCGATTCTCTCCAGTCCACTGGCTGAGCCAGCCACTGTGGCAGGTGTGCCAACGCGGGTCATCTTCTTTGGGGAATACCTGGAGGCTGATCCGTCTACCGGCGCACCGGTGGCCAGTACCGATCCCAAGATTGCTGTCAGTCTCAGTGATTTCACCACCGCGCCTGATCAGGATGACCCCGTTGTCATCCGTGGCCTTCGCTATCTGGTTGATGAAGTACGGCCCGATGGGGAAGGCATGGCAGAGCTGATGCTGAAGCGGGATTACTGACCATGAGCATCAAGCACCATCGTCAGGTTATCCGGGAAGCCGTCGCCGCCCAGCTGCTGAATAAAACAGACGCGGGTGACCGTGTATTTGTTAACCGTCAGCGCACCCTGAGAAAGCAGGATCTTCCCTGTCTGCTGGTGTACACCACCACCGAAAACTGTGACACCGCTTATGCCACCTCCACGGCTCCCCGTGTAGATCGCAGGCGGCTGAGTTGTGTGGTGGATATACGGGCAGAAAGGCGCAAGGGGCTGGATGATCTTCTGGATACCCTCGCGGCTCAAGTGGAACAGGCAGTATTCGCAGATGTCAGCTTCAGCGAAACCGTGGCTGACAGCCTGCTGACCAGCACCCGGCTGCTGTTCAGTGATGAAGGTGAAGACTGTATCGGCTCCTGTGAACTGACATGGGAACTGGAATACTACACCGACGCCAGCCCAAGCCCGGACGATTTGCCGTACTGGGATAAGGCCGGTGTCTCTATCAACACCTCTGGGGGTGAAGACTCCCATCAGGAAATCAATGTACCGGGGGGCGGCCAGTCATGATGCTGCATATCAAACCCAAAAAAGGCGTAAAGGTGCGCACCCCGAGTGGTGACCATCTCAAGCCACAAGGCGAAAAAGTTCCAAGAACTAGTTACTGGCTGCGCCGCATCAAGTGCGGTGATGTTGTGCTGGTGGCTGACACCCCAACCGAGAAGCAGGGAGCGAAGGCAAAATGACCATCAGCTTCAACCAGATTCCCAATGGTCAGCTGACCCCATTCGTGTTTGTCGAGTTCGACAACTCCCATGCGAACCAGGGGCCAGCGATCCAGAACTACAAAGCGCTGATTATTGGTCAGCGTCTGCCTTCCGGCACAGTCCATAAAGGTGTGCCAACCCGCGTTACAGGCGAAGAACAGGCAGCGGAATACTTTGGCCGTGCATCCATGCTGCACCACATGGTGTCCGGCTTTCTGGACAACAACCGCGTCACTGAGTTGTGGGTGATTGCTCTTGATGATGATCAAGCCGGAGCGCAGGCCACCTACGATATGACCATTACAGGGCTGGCCACTCAGGCAGGTACCTTCAACCTGATGGTGGGTGGTCATCGTCTGCGTGTGGCCGTATCCATCGGTGATCAGGCTGCGGCTGTGGCCAGCAAAATTGCGGCCGCCGTGAGCAAGGATACTGATATCACCGTCACCGCATCAGCGACGGCAGAAAAAGTTACGTTCACCGCACTGCACAAAGGCGAAGTGGGCAACGGCATCGATGTACGCTGCAACTATTACAGTGGTGAAGATTTCCCCGCAGGTATCAGCGCGACCCGTCACGGTCTGCTGGCAGGCGGTACCGGTAACCCAACCCTGACCGATACGATTGCAGCCATGGGTGATGAGGCTTATCACATCATCGCTATGCCTTATACCGATCAGGCCAATCTGGTAGAGATGGAAACCGAACTGGCCAGCCGTTGGGGACCAGGGCGACAGCTTGACGGCCATGCATTAACAGCCTCCAACGGTACTCACTCCGAACTGGGTACGCTGGGAGATTCCCGCAACTCTGAGCACCTGACTATCAGCGGCTATTACGGCGTACCTACACTGGCGTGGAAGTGTGCAGCAGCCGATGCAGCGGTGGTGGCGCTCCACGGCCAGATTGATCCGGCACGGCCTTTCCAGACCCTGCCGCTGGCGGGTGTGCAGGCACCGTGGCCGGAAGATCGTTTCACCCGTGAAGAACGCAACCTGCTGTTGAACGACGGCATCAGCACAAAAACAGTCAGCCCCGGTGGTGAGATGTTGATTGAGCGCATGGTCACCACCTACAACCTGAACGCACAGGGCGCACCTGATCCCAGTTACCGGGATGTGAACACGCTGCTGACTCTCAGTTATCTGCGTTTCGACTTCCGTGCCTACATCACCAACAAGTACCCACGCCACAAGCTGGCAGGCGACACGGTACGGGTACCCGCGGGGCAGGCGATTATGACGCCATCCATCGGCAAGGCGGAAGCAGTCGCCAAGTTTATGCAGTGGCAGGACATGGGGCTGGTGGAAAATCTGGATCAGTTCAAGCGTGATCTGGTGGTAGAGCGTGACGCTCAGGATCCGAACCGCCTGAACTGGCTGCTGCCACCTGATCTGATTAACCAGCTGCGTGTGAATGCGGCGCAAGTTCAATTCCGGGTTTAAGGGAGGTTAAGCCATGAGCCAGAACAGAAAGGGCGGCATCATCGAACTGACCATGAACGGTGAGCGCTATGATGCCAAGGGGGCCTTCACCTATAACCTGGGAAAACCTCAGCGTGAAGCTATTATCGGCGGTGACGAAGTGCACGGGTTTAAGGAAACACCGCAGGTGGCCTTTATCGAAGGAGCCATCACCGACAACAAGAACCTTGACCTCGCCAAGTTGGTGACTGCTGAAGATATGACAGCAGTACTGCGCCTCGCCAATGGCAAGAGCGTTGTTCTAAATAATGGCTGGTACGCCGGTGAAGGTTCAGGAAACACAGAAGAAGGTGAAATCGGTGTGCGTATTGAAGGCCGGCGAGCAGAGGAGATCAACTGATGCCAACAGCAAAAACAGTCACGCTCCAGCATCCTGTGACGGTGGGGGAGACCACCGTTACAGAAGTTGTGATTCAGCCCATCAAAGCCAAGCACCTGCGTGGTGTGACCTTGTCCGGAGATATGAGCATTGATGACCTGCTGATGATTGCCGGTCGTGCGTCTGGTCAGTCGTCCCTGATTATTGATGAGCTGCATGCTGTGGATGTGTTTGAAGTGGGTGACGTTATTACTGATTTTTTGGATGTTGGCGACACGACTGGGCCGACTGGTTCGGCGTGATCGCAGGCGTATTCCACACCCCTCCCTCTGAACTCTGGGTCATGGATCATGAGGAACTTGAGTTCTGGATTGATCAGGCCCAGAAGTGGATCAAAGCCAAGGAACCGTAAAAGGAGCCACACAAGATGGCCGGCAAAAACTACCCCTTAAAGATCGAAATCAGCGCACTGGATAAACTCGCCCAGCCCATGCGCAAGATCAATCGTCGGTTTGAGCGGCTGCAGGCTCCTGTAAAAAAACTCCGTACATCACTGAAAGCACTGGGGCAAGAAGCCGGGCTGCACAAACTGGGCTCGGCTTTTCGTGGTGTCGGCACTGGTATTGGTCGGGTGGGCAATGAGCTGAAAGGCGTTGCTACCAAAATCGCCGCCGTCACTGGCCTGGCAACCGGTGCCGGTGTGGCTATGTACAAAGCCTTTGCGGATTCCGGTGATGAAATCGCCAAACACTCCAAGCGGGTGGGCTGGTCTGTACAGGGTTTGCAGGAAGCCCAGTACATTGCCCAGCGTCAGGGTGCCACGCAAGAACAGTTAAACAGCTCTCTGCTGGCCTTCTCCAAACGGATGGGTGAAGCCAAGGCCGGTACCGGCGGTTTGTATTCCTTTCTGGAACGTACCAATAAATCACTGATGAATCAGATGATGGCCGCAGGCTCCAACGAAGAAGCCTTCAACCTGCTGATGGCGGCCATGCGCAAGATTGAAGACCCCGCCAAACGTGCAGCTCTGGCATCCGCTGCTTTCTCCCGTCAGGGTGTCGCCCTCACTGGTATTGCAGACGCCAGTGCTTCCGCAGTTGACGAAATGCGGCAGAAAGCCCATCAGCTTGGGCTGGTGATCAGTGACACTGACGCCACAGCGGCAGAAGATGCCGCAGACGCCATGCTTAATCTGGATTACGCCATGCAGGGCTTGCGTAACCGGATTGGTGCTGCTCTTGCTCCCATGTTCACAAAGCTGGCCAGCCAGTTTGCCGACTTCTCAGCCAAGCATGGTCCGGCACTGCGCAAGTGGGCAGAAACCTTTGCCAGCAAATTACCCGCCAGACTGAAAGAGGTTCAGGCCGGTTTTCAGAAGGTGAAAACCAGAGTGCAACCACTGATTACTTTTGGTGCCGCGTTGGCTGACCGCTTTGGTGGTGTGAATGTTGTAATGACGGCACTGGGCATTCTGATTGGCGGGAAGCTGATAATCGCCCTTGGCTCGCTGGTGGGCGCATTAGCCACCCTGGGAGCAACAGCCGTTGCCGTTGGTACCAAGATTTCTGCCGCCCTTCTGGTCCCCATGATCGCCAAGCTCAAGATGCTGGGCATCGCAATGATGACAACCCCGCTCGGCTGGTTTATGGCAGGGCTGACCGGCCTTGTTGTTGCTGGTATTGCTGTTTACAAAAACTGGGATGTGATCAAAGAAAAGGCCGCCGCAGTATGGGGAAGCGTGAAAGAAGGCGTTGGGCTGGTATGGGACAAGTTCAAAGCCTTTGGCAAGTTCATGCTGATGAACAACCCCTTTGCCCTGATGGCCCGTGGTGCCAGCCACCTGCTGAAATCCCTGACCGGCTTTGATGTGCTGGACACCATCAAACAGAAACTCTCCAACCTGTTGCCCGGATGGGTGACCAAACGACTGGGGTGGGGCGATGACAGCAGCGAGAGTCAGACGCCCGCCAGAACACCGCCTCCCGAACAGGCCAGTTACCACCGTGCCTCTTATGCACGACAGCGTGCCGCACAGTTGCAGCGTGTGGATGTGAACAGCAGTGCCGGTGTGCGGGTGGATTTCGCCAACATGCCCCGTGGGGCGGAAGTGAAAACACAATCTGACAGTGGCACCGATCTGGAAACCTCACTTGATTACAGCTTTGCCTGGTAGGAGCAATTATGAGTTGGAGAGACAGATACCAGCCAGCCCGCTTTCGGGGTGTGCCTTTTCATATTCGCTCCCATAACGCCACGGGTGGCCGCAATACCGACACCAGTGAGTTCTTCGGAGTCGACGACACCAGCACGGAAGACACCGGCCAGCAGGCCCGGCAATATTCCGTAGACGCCTATGTGCTGGGTGCGGAGTATTTCAGCCTGCGTGATGCGCTGCTGTCCGCCATCCAGAAAGAAGGCGCTGCCGATCTGGTGCATCCGTACCTTGGCACCCTCAAAGTGCTCTGCAAAAGCTGGAGCCTGCGGGAAAGCTCTGAAGATGGCGGCATGGCTCGCTTTGCTCTCACCTTTGTGGAAGAGGGAGAACAACAGTTCCCTGCGGCACAGGCTGACCGTAAAACACAGGTCGGCAAGGCCGCAGAGGCCGCAGAAGAAGCCAGTGCCAGAGGCTTTGCAGAGAACTTCTCACTGGATGGCGTGCCGGGCTTTGTGTCCGAAGATGCTGTGCAGATGATGAATGATGTGGCCGGTTATATGAGCGATGCCTCAGCACGGCTGGGTAATCCTATGTTTGCTCAGCCTGTGAACCTTGGTCACCTGGCATCACCGTATTCCGCTGCCAAGAATCTGTACTCTTCATTCAAACAGCTTTCCAGTGTTGCCAGCCGTGTGGCGGCGAATACCGGCAGCAGTGCCTCAAGCACAGGAAGCACGGGCAGCCAGAGAAGTGTTCTCTCAGAACTGAGCACACTGGCCAGCTACGACACCAACGCCACAGCCATTGCGCCAATCACCGCATCACGGCAGCGCCAGATCAGTAACCGGCTGGCCATACAGTCACTGGTGCAGGAAGCGGCGGTGATTACCTCAGCCGATGTGGCGGTGCAAACGCCTTTTGAATCCACCGGGCAATCAGAGTCTGCCCGTGATCAGGTGCTGGATAATCTGGATGAGGTGGCGGAAGTCACCCCCAGTGATGAGGTGTTCACAACCCTGCAGGATCTGCGCAAAGAGGTTTACCAGGCACTGCCTGACAAGAATCTTCCCCAGACTGGAGAATACACGCCACCGGTCACACTGCCTGCGCTGGTGGCCGGTTATGAACTCTACCGCAATCCGGAACAGGGTGACGATATCGCCCGCCGCAACCATGTGACCCACCCGGGCTTTTTGCCCGGTGGTGAACCGCTGGAGGTGCTGACCGGATGAATGATATTCGCCTGACAGTGGATGGCAGCATCTGGCGGGGATGGCAATCGGTCACTGTGCAAACCGGCATTGAGTTTCTGGCCGGTGCCTTTGCGCTGGATGCGGGCAACAAGTGGGCAGAGGATGGCCCCATCGGCTTCGACCAGCCCTGTGCCCTGCATCTTGGGGAAACGCCCCTGATTACCGGTTACGTGGGCAAGAAAACTGCCACCTTCGGCAACCAGACCCGTGACCGCTCCCTGATGGGATGGGACCGCGCCAGTGACCTGTCTGATTGCGCTGTAGAGTCAGCCAGTTACAGAAACCAGAGCCTGATGGGTGTGCTGAACACATTGTGCGAACCCTTCGGCCTCACAGCCGTTACCGATCAGGACGACATTAAACAGGAACGCTTGCGCCGCTTTGATTTTCTCCCCGGTGAAACCGGCTCGGAAGCCATCGACCGATTATCCCGCCAGTGTGCGGTGCTGATTTTCAGCAATGGTCTTGGTCAGCTTCAGGTGGTGCGTGGTCAGCCACAGAACACCCACGGCACAGCACTGGAAGAAGGCATCAACATTGAAAGCGCCCAACTGATTGAAGACCGTCGCCTGCGCTTCTCCCATTACTCCACCCTGAGCCAGCTGGCCGGTTTTGCCGATGAAGTCACGCCGCTGGATCGCTGCACAGTGTCCGGCGATGCCACTGATAGTGGTATTACCCGACACCGGGCTTGCGTGGTGTTGTCGGAATCATCCCTTGACCGTCAACAGGCAGTACGCCGCTCCCAGTGGCAACGGGCTGTGTGTGATTCCCGCAGCTGGCGGCTCTCGGTACGGGTGAAGGGTTGGGCTGGCCGCAATGGTGAACTGTGGAAGCCGTGGCTCAAGGTGCCGGTGAAATCTCCCTGGCTGGCCATTGATGAAACGCTGCTGGTGGCAGGTTGCACCTATCAGGCCGGAAAGAAGGGATTCTTCACCACGCTGGAGCTGTGCAAGGCGGATGCCTTTGACCTGAACAAAGCGGAGGTCAGCCAATGAGAGTGGCGGATATCCGGGCACTGATCACCCGGGCACTGGCTCCCCTCAAGCATCGTTTGCAGCTGATGGTGGGCAGGGCGGTTATCCAGACAGTGAACGACGCAGGCAGCCTGCAAACCCTGCAGCTCACGGTTCTCAAAGATGACCTGCGGGAACCGGTAGAGCGCCTGCAAAACTACGGCCTCACCAGCCACCCGAAAAAGGGGGCTGAGTGTGTGGTGCTGTTCCATGGGGGCAACCGTGACCATGGCCTTGTGATTGCGGTGGATGATACCCGCTACCGGCTCAAAGCCCTCAAGCCGGGGGAAGTGGCACTGTATGACGATTTAGGCAACAGGGTGGTACTGGAGCGGGAGCGTATGCACGTAAGCGCTGTGAAAAAGCTGGTGATTGATGCGCCAGCCACAGAGGTGAACAGCAATATGACCGTGAACGGTGATACCCACTTCAACGGCTCCGTTCAGGCCAATGGCAAGACGATTGACGATACCCACGGCCATATCGACGACAGTGGCGGACAGATTCAGGGTGTGACATGAGCGATTTACGACTGGTAATGAATGCCGATGGCGGCGATCTGCAGGTACTGGCCGGAGACCTGACCACCGACGAAGGGCTGGAGAATCCCATTCTTATCAGCCTGTTTACTGACCGCCGGGCACCGGACGATATCACCATTCCCGACAGTGTATCCCGACGAGGCTGGTGGGGTGATGCTCTGGCCGAACAGGAAGGTGACGAGATTGGTTCTCTGCTGTGGCTGATTCAGCGGGAAAAACTCACACAGAAAATTGCCGAAGATGCCCGTCGTTATTGTGAAGAAGCACTGGCGTGGCTGGTGAAAGATGGCGTGGCAGAGAATGTTGTGGTGACCACCAAAATAGAAAAGCCTGACGTTTTGTTAATCACCGTGACCGTGCAAAGGCCGCGCATGGCACCTTTAAAATATCAATATCAAGCGCCCTGGGGCGCACAGTCTGACCGGAACTGACCATGCCCTTTCAACGCCCGTCTCTGAAAAACATTATTGACCGTACCACGGCTGACCTTGATAGCCGCATGGGCGGCGTGTCGTTTCGCAGGGCGGTAAAAACCGTACTGGCAAGGGCACTGGCGGGAGTGGCCCACGGGCTGTACGGCTATCTGGATTATCTGGCAAGGCAGATTAACCCGGCGACGGCGGAGGGGTATTTTCTGCACCTGTGGTGTCAGGTCTGGAAAGTGATTCCCAGAGAAGCCCAGACTGCTAAAGGGCAAGTGACGTTTACTGGAAACACGGGTGCCAGCATTGCCACAGGCACTCTTCTGGTGCGAAGCGATGGGGCTCAGCTTCGAGTCACAACCGGTGCCACACTGGCCAGCGGAACCGCGCTGGTGGATGTGGAAGCGCTGGAGGCAGGAGCCAGCGCCAATACAGAAACCGGTGTGATTGTGCAGCTGCAAAAGCCAGTGGAAGGTGTACTGGCCGATGCCACCGTGGCAGGCACAGGCATTACCGGTGGTGAAAATGCAGAAGACGATGAAAGCCTGCGCACCCGCCTGTTACTCCGCATTCAGAAACCACCCAAGGGTGGCAACAAAGACGACTACGAACGCTGGACACTGGAAGTCCCCGGCACCTACAAAGCCTGGTGCTACCCGAACCGTATGGGGTTGGGCACCGTGTCCGTCACCTTCACCAGTAACGATCCGGACAATCCGATTCCCGATGCGGCACTGGTAACCGCCGTGACCGAACATATTGATATTCGTCGCCCGGTGAGCATGAAAGAGCGTTACATCTACGCCCCCAACCCGGCACCACAAACCATTGTGATTGCTAACCTGCAACCGGATACACCGGAAGTGCGTGCTGCTGTGACGGAAGAACTGAAAGACCTGTTCTATCGCATAGCCCAGCCGGAAGATGGAAAAGGCGCGGGCATGATTCCGGTGAGCCAGATTCGCGAATCCATCTCAGTGGCACTGGGTGAGAATGACCACACCCTGATCAGCCCCACCGTAAATATTGAACCGGCAGTGGGCGAGCTGGCCACCTTTGGAGGTGTGACATGGCAAACCGCCTGACCCGTTACGCCGAACAGCTGCGACAGCTTCTGCCACAGGGGCTGGTATGGAACACAGAACCCGGCAGCGTATTAGCCCGTCTGGTGAATGCACTGGCGGAAGAGTTCGCCCGGGTAGATCAGCGTGGCGACGATCTGGTGAGTAATGCACTGCCACACCAGACTATTGAAATGCTGCCGGAATGGGAACACAGCGCAGGCCTGCCCGATGAATGCCACGGGAGCACTCAGGAACTGGAACAACGCCGTGAAGCCCTTCTGGAAAAACTCCGGGAAGTGGGCGACCAGTCCCGCACATATTATATCGCACTGGCAGACCGTATGGGGATAGCCATCACCATCACCGAATTCAGCCAGCCCAAGGCGGGCATGGCCAGAGCAGGGGACCCCTGCTGCAGCGGGGAATGGCATTTTGTCTGGCAGGTTAACCGTGACAGCTCACTGACAGTGAATCACGCCACCGCAGACAACAGCCGTTCCGGTGATCGCCTCGCCACATGGCAGACCGGCCAGCTGGAATGCTTGTTTCGCCGGTTAAACCATGCCCACAAGCTGGTGATTTTCCAGTACAGCAGCTAACCAAACAGGGAATTAAAACTATGCACAGAATTGATGGGGAAGGCGCAACAAACGACAACCGGTTTACCAGTGGTAACCCGCAGTCGGGCGTACCTGCCACCGTAATAACCGCTGACTGGCTGAATGCTGTTCAGGAAGAAATCGTTAATGTGATTGGTGCCAATAACCTGCAGAAAGGCAAGTTCACCCAGCTGGTGGAAGCTATCAATGATATGCAGGCCAGCCGTGAAGTCGGCAAGCTCGGCTTCCGCATCTGCGACCCCAACAACCTGCCAAGCCTCGCTCCCAACGAACTGGTGCCAGCCGGACAGATCCTCAACCGGGTGGATTATCCCAAGCTCTGGGACTACATCCAAAACAGCGGCAGCATGGTGACCGACGCCCAGTGGCAGAATGCGGGTATGGAAGCGTTCTTCAGCTCGGGTAATGGATCAACCACGTTCAGACCCGGCAACCTGGTAACCGGTGTTTTCCCTCGATTTATTGATTTGAGTATTTTGTATGATCCGGATCGTGATAGTCGTACTGGGGGAAATAAGCCGGGTAGTTGGCAGGGTTTCGCAGTGGGGCGGCATAACCACGACCTTCCCACTGGTACAGCTGCATCTGGTACATTTGCATGGGGAGTAATAGACCAATACTGGTCAGGTAATACAACATTTAATAACCAACCAACACCTACCTCCACTGCGGTGACAGGAGATAGTGGTCTTTCAGTAGCTGGTAAACAGGCCGGTGTATACGGGCCTGAAACGCGAAGCGTTAACGTTATTCTTTTGCCAACATATCCATGGAAATAAGGTTCTGCTATGACTGAATGCTACGGATTCAACGATCAGACGCGCCGATACTCAGGGCCAGTAGATCTACCTATCTCCATTTTCGACCCTGTGAATCAAAAGGCAGCGCCTGCCAATACATTACCCTTTGCACCACCAGATCCTGCAGAGAATCAGGTCGTATTAGTTAATGAAGCTCGCACCGACTGGGAACTGGTATCCGACTACACAGGCACAGCCTACAACAAAGCAACCGGCGAACAGGTAGAACACAAAGAACTGGGAGAGCTACCAGACCACCTCACTCAAAAGAAACCCACATCCCAATGGGACAAGTGGAGCCAAGGGCAGGGCAAGTGGGAAACAGACACAACCCAGCGCGGCAACGACCTGCGAGAACGCTACTGCAACACCATCGACAAACTGGCCGACCAGACCCGCCAAAGATTCCTCCCCGGCGGCAAAACAACACTGGTCGAATACACCCGAGTAGCCGAACAGGCCCAGGCATTCAAAAAAGCAGGCTACCAGGGCGAACCCCCAATGGGCATAGCCAGCCACATGCGCCGTTACGAAGTAGACGCAGAAACCGCAGTTTCCCAGATACTGGAAATGGCAGAAGAGTACAACGAACCCATCGATCAAATCCGCGACCTCCGCTTCGACGCCAAAACCGCCATAGAAGCCATGACCGACGAAAAAACAGAAGCTGAGTTTCAGGCAGAGTTCGAGAACTGGCACACCCAACTGGATGCCATAACCCCCAGTCATTAACCCACAGCGCAGTTTGTGACCCGCCGTGACAACACCTGACCAGCGCCCGCTACCTGCGGGCGTTGCAGTTTTTACAATAGGGAAAACAGATAATACACAACCGGACAGTGCAGTATGGATGACATGCCTTCGGACATCAGCGCCAAGATTCTCACAATCGCCATTGCCATAGGGGCTGCCATTGTTCGTCTGGTGGTTGATACCCGCCATATCACATGGGTGGCTGCACTGCGGGCTGTGACTGTTTCGGCCTTTGTCGCCTATCTCGTGGGTGAAGCCCTCACTGGTGTGGATTCCATCGGCCCCGGTGCCAAGAACGCGCTGGTGGGTGTAGCCAGCCTGCTCAGCCGTGAACTGCTGGAAGGGCTGATTGAGCTGGCCGCCCAGTTCAAGAAAGACCCGAAAGGCTTTATCAACCATGTCCGCAGGGGGAAAGAATAATGTACAAGTGGGGAGCGCGATCACTGCGCCGCATGCAGGGCGTCAATCACCTGCTCACCGAATGCGCCACCCGGGCGCTGGCCAAATCCCGCTACGATATGACCATCCCGTGGATGGGCGGCGTACGCTCGGCAGAAGAGCAGAAGAACATCTTCGACCAGGGCGCATCCAAAGCCGACGGTACCAATAACCTCTCCTATCACCAGTCTGGCAATGCGCTGGATGTTGAACCCGTTGGCTATAACCGTGAACAGGCCAGCAACACGTTCCTGCCTAAAGCAAGAAACCAGTTTGCCCAGCTGATGTTTAACGAGTTCTCCCGCATGAAAGCCCGTGGGGAGATTCCGGAAAACGTGTATCTGCACTGGGGCGGGTTATGGGGAGCCAGCGGCTGGGATCCGCAGCATTTTGAGTTGAGGGAACTGTAATGGATTGGAAGGATGTAAAAGACCTGATTGGTAATGCCGCTCCTGTTGTTGGGGCTGCTTTAGGGGGGCCGGCAGGAGCAACAGTTGGCGGCATGATCGCTAACATGTTCGGTACGGACGCAACGCCTTCTGCAGTGGCTCAGGCAATAACAGCGGATAAAACGGCGCTGGTTGATATTCGGAAAATGGAATTTGAGCATAAAGAGCAACTTGAAAAGCTCGCTTTCCAGACGCTTGAGATTGAGTTGAACGACAAAGCCAATGCCAGAGCATCTCATAAAGACAGCCGCATGCCTGCAGTTATCGTGTGGCTTATGAGTTTGCTGGTGGGGGGACTCACATACGCTTTGTTTCACATCGAAATACCAGACGCTAATAAAGACGTGGCCTTTATGCTGTTTGGTCAGGTAGTGACCCTGTGGGGTGCATCCATTACTTACTGGGTTGGAACTACCAGAGGAAGTGCAGATAAGAACCGTTTGATTGCTTCAGGGGGCGGTAAAGGTTGAGAAGGTATGTGAATTGTACCTATATGTTGTTTTGCTTATAGTGATTGGTGGTTGTAGCTATATAGCAGTCTTGTTATACGACTTTTGGGCGGGGCTTCCGCATTGCGTTGTCTCGAAGTGTAAGTCTATCACACCAGCTACCGGCAACCAATCCGCTAAACCACTGCTATCCAACATGTAACCGCCTGTAGTTCAATGCTTTAGAAGCATAAATTTAGGCGGTTATATGTCGTTCTCAGGTTTCCAGCTGGTGTACTCATCATTGCCGCACAGCCAGTCCATAGGAACGCGCAACGTACGGGACAGCTCGTGCAGATCTGCAGATCGTGGGTCACGATGCCCGGTGCACCATCCGTTTATTGTCGTATGTGGCCTGTGCATGATGTTTGCCAGCCTGCGCTGCGTCCAGCCCAGTTGTTCAAGACGCAGCAAAACCCTGTGGGGCTTTAATCCCACAAATGCTTACATCCTTACCCCGCGTTCGCTTTGTTATGGCTGAAGTGCCTGGTCTTGAAGAAAGTGTACGCATAGCGCGTACCCATATTCATAAGCTGACACGCATCAATAACCGGAAAGCATTCCAGTTAGATGATGCCAACAAACGAATAGAGCACGGGGAATGGTGCCGGGCGCTCAAAAGAGCTCAAAGGCGCTCCCCTGTTATTTCCTGCATAGCAGGTATTGTATTAGCAGGACACCCGGCGCAGTGGCCGTCTGTCCCAAACGGTGCAACCGCCCTTTGACCTGTTTTGAGCAGGGTTAGGGCAGAGACAGAGAAATAATGGCGGTTGCAGGGGCGCCCGTCAATCAGTGTAAATTTGTAGATATTTATACTGTACAAATATACAGTATAAAAAGTTTAAGAAATCGACTCGCACACGCGCAAAGCCATGAGAAGATCGAAGTACGATCTGGTTAGGGAGAAGTTATGGGGAAGCATTTAGCAGACAACATGCACGAGCAGAAAAAGCTGATCGGCTCTTTGAGAATTCTGGTGAAGTCATGCCCGGAGAAAGATTTTCACAAAGCAAAGCCGGGGTTTGAGTGCGTGTTGTCACACATGGAAAACCAGCAGCATGAGGCGTGCTTGAAGTTTGAAGAGCTGGTGGATGATGATGACCAGGGACTGGCTGTGGGGTGAGATGGCTATGTGGTAAAGAAACTTTCTATGGAGAAGAGGTCTTGTGGCCTCTTTTTTTTGGCTGGTGGTCGTAGATGTACCTACACTGTCTTATAACTCATTATCAGAATTGACTATTTAAGCAAACGTATCGTATTGTTTCGCAACGCTTTTTTATATGCGGTAGTTGTCGTGTTTTTTGAACCCGTTTTAAGGGGTTTTTCCTTTAAAAACATAGACTTATATGGTCTTTGGGTTCCACAATGGGGTTGTGGGGGTCGGAGGTTCGAATCCTCTCGCTCCGACCAAATTTGAAGAAAGCGTGCATCATTGATGCGCGCTTTTTTTGTGTCTGAAAGAAAATAAGGGGCGTCTTTATGACAAACAACGCAGAGCGTCTCCAACGAGAGAATAAAACCGTTGGCCTGATGATTGCCCTGTATTGCAAACATCACCACCAATACGAAAATAGCCAGCTGTGCCCCAGCTGTGAAGAGCTGAAAGCCTTTTGTGAACGTCGGGTTGAACGTTGTGTCTATGGCACTGATAAGCCGGTATGCAACAAGTGTCCTATCCATTGTTATAAACCCACCAAGCGTGAGCAGATTCGTGCAGTCATGCGCTGGGCTGGCCCGCGTATGTTGCTGCATCATCCCGTTCTGGCGATTCGTCACCTTCTGGCCGAGCGCCGTCCTTTGCCTCCTCGCCCTGGGAAGAAACACCGTAAAAAAAGCGAAACCCATTCCTGATTGATTAATCCGGTCTACACTGCGCTGCTCTTGCTCATGGTGGACATCGGGTTATGCAGGTTCGAGGCTTCTTTGCTGTTGCAGTTTTTCTCTTTTCGCTCCATACCATTCCAGCCACTGGGCAGACCGTTGATGTTCTCGAGGCACAGGCGCGATGGTGGCAGTATGGCTGGATGGCTGTCCATGGAGCATCAGCTCTGATTGATAGCCATGAGGCTGGGCGTACCCATGATAAAGCCCTGAAACGAGCCAGGGCCGTCAGCGCCTTTTCCTCCGGGCTCGGGGTTGCAGAGCTTTTGGTCGAACCACTTTACCCTCTTCCAGCTGCAGCCCATGATCCTGACCTGTCCGATGAAGCCTTTCATTTAAAAGCGCTGGCTGAGCGTGTTGAGGAGAAGGCCTCGTGGCGTGGTCACCTTGGTGGCTGGCTGACGGGTCTTATCAGTGGGTTGGTGATTGCAGGAGGACATGGTAAGTCATCCGATGGATGGGAGTTTTTTGCCCTGAGCGGGCTGGTAACGGAAATAAAAATCTGGACTTTGCCCAAAGAGGCGATTGAAGAGTGGGAAAATTATCAGCGAACAGGGAAAGCTTCTGGAGGCAGTGTATATGATGAGCGAATCGTTTCACTGAAACCTGCTGGTGCCCGTGTTATTCCTCATGGCTTAGAGTTGCTTTGGTGGTTTTAACATTCAGTGTGCCATGCTGCTAGAGTTGAATGAGGGTTAGCCAGAAACATAGAAGAAAAAACTATGGGCAGCATTGGATCAACAGGGCAGAGTCAGACTCCTCCTCCGGTTACGGATCAAACCTTATCTATTAAGAGTAAGTCTGGCTTTGCAAGGCATGACAGCGTGACCAGTGAGTCAGATGTTGTGCCATTGGTGGCTTCAGGCCAAGAGTCAGATTCTTCAGCTCTTAAAAAGGAGATTGGAGACCGTGATGTTCAAAAGATCTCACATGACGGTTTGCCCAGCCTGAGACAGGAAACTCCCGAAGCTTTGCGAACGAAAAAGGAAGCTGCTCTTAAAAAAGCGGATATCGCTTTGGAAAAGTTGGGGCAGCTGAACTTGATGGATCGCGCTCTCGGGGTACTCAATCATGAGGAAGGGGCTGAAGCGCGGGAAAAAGATCAGATTGTGATCTCTGTGACTGTACCCCCCAGCACTGAGCCGGTGAGTGTATTTCCGCCTGATCCAAAGATTGATGCTGAGAAAATGAAAGAGCTACAGGCTATTGCGCAAAAGGCTCTGAGTAATTTTAAACAGGACCCCAGAAATGCAGATTTCGATCGTGAAAAGCTGACCGCCGAAGTTGAGAATGTGAAAGTTGAGCTGACCCAGATCCGGGAAGCGCTTGTGGAAAAGGGCGAAAGCGAGAATATAGATTGGGAATACGATTTCAAAGCCCTTGAAAATCGCGACTTCTCCTTTAACGTGGAAGATGGTGATGGCCATCAGGTTATTACGGCCGCACCGAGGACGGCTCCTGTACCAAAGGACGAATCGGAAGAGGTGCCTGATTCACCAACACCACAGGCATTACCATCTTCGAATCCTACACCTTCAGATCCAGAAGTACCTGTCAGTGGTCCAGTTCCGCCACCCCCTCCACCTCCACCCCCACC
>NZ_SMME01000431.1 GCF_009711465.1 Parendozoicomonas verongulae
TTTTGGATGAGCCTGAAGCTCATTTGCATCCACCTCTTTTATCTGCCTTTATACGCTCGCTGTCAGACTTACTAATTGACAGAAATGGCGTTGCCATCATTGCTACCCACTCGCCAGTTGTACTTCAAGAAGTGCCTCAAAGCTGTGTCTGGACATTGTGGCGAAGCGGTAAAAATAATAAAGCAGAAAGACTTGAGCAGGAATCATTTGGTGAGAATGTAGGTGTTTTAACAAGAGAAGTGTTCGGACTTGAACTGACTAACTCTGGCTTTCATAAAATGCTCTCGGACTCTTCTACAAAATATCCCTCATATAAGTCAGCATTAGCTAGCTTTGACGGTCAGCTTGGTATGGAGGCAAAGGCGATTCTTAGAGCCCTCTACTCAGAGAAAGAGAGTTCTAGTAAATGAAAAAATTACCAAAGCCAGAACTAAATGCAAAGGATGTTTTTTCTAGGTGCGTCAGTAGAATTAGAGATGACGATTTAAAAACTAGATTAATGTCATGTGAAGATACTGTTGAATTAGCGGCCAGCGAATTTGACCAAAAAGCACTAGCTGTTGAATTACATACAATTCAATCATCAGATAATGTGGACAACACTGTTACTTCTGATGAAATGAAAAGTGTCTACACGCAAAGAATGGTAAAAAAAACCTCTCCTGGGCGCGAGTATTATGATTTACTCATGGCGATACCTGCCCACGGAAGATGTCCATTGTGTGGGCAAAGAATAGTAACAACACTAGATCATCATTTACCCAAAGCTCATTATCCTGCTCTAGTGGTATCCCCTCTAAACCTTATTCCTGGGCTAAGTTACCCATGACGGTTGCTTGA
>NZ_SMME01000691.1 GCF_009711465.1 Parendozoicomonas verongulae
TTGGTTTTATTTTTTGTAATTTGTTTTTTGTGTGGGTGATTTATTTGTGGTGCTGAGGGTTTGCCAGTGTTGTGCAGCGTTGTTTACCTGAGTTGACTTCGATCATGGTCCTCCACGAGAGAGGAAAAGATAATTCCTGTTACCAAAATCAGAGCGCGCATGCGTTCATAAATAAAACCTCAGGGGAATACATGAGTCAGACGACATCTCTCATCAATCGTTACACCAGTAGCAGTCTCATCCTTCGAATATTTATCGGTATTATTGCCGGTGGCGCTCTGGCCGCGATTGCGCCAGGTGCGGCTAATGCTGTTGGTCTGCTGGGTAGCCTGTTTGTTGGTGCTCTGCGTGCTGTTGCTCCTATTCTGGTATTTGTTCTGGTGATGTCCGCCATCTCCAACCAGAAGAAAGACTCCAATACCAACATGCGCCCCATTGTCGCGCTGTACCTGATCAGCACCTTTGCAGCAGCCCTCACTGCAGTACTGATGAGCTTTATGTTTCCAACTGAGCTGGCCCTGGTAGCGGATAGTTCCAGCGTTGCACCTCCAGGTGGCATTGGTGAGATCCTGCACACTTTGCTGTTCAACATTGTACAAAGCCCTGTGAAGGCTCTGCTGGACGGTAACTTTATCGGTATTCTGGCCTGGGGTATTGGTCTGGGTATTGTTCTGCGTAACGCCTCTGAAGGCACCAAGCGTGGTATCCATGATTTTTCCGATGGTATTTCCAAACTGGTGCGTTTCGTTATCCAGCTGGCTCCATTCGGTATCTTTGGCCTGGTGTCCAGCACCATCGCTTCCACTGGTTTCGGTGCGCTGGCCAGCTACGCTCGCCTGCTGAGTGTGCTGTTGGGCTCCATGGTGATTATCGCTCTGGTTGTTAACCCTATCATCGTGTACGTGAAAACTGGCATGAACCCCTACCCACTGGTTCTGCGCTGCCTGCGTGAAAGTGGCATCACGGCCTTCTTCACCCGTAGCTCCGCAGCGAATATTCCAGTGAATATGAAACTGTGTGAAGACTTGAAACTGCATGAAGACACTTACTCCGTATCTATCCCTCTGGGTGCCACTATCAACATGGGCGGTGCAGCTATTACCATCACCGTAATGGCGCTGGCAGCGGTTCACACTCTGGGTATTCAGGTTGATATTGCTACGGCTGTACTGCTGAGTGTTGTGGCGGCTGTATCCGCCTGTGGCGCATCCGGTGTTGCCGGTGGCTCCCTGCTGCTGATTCCTCTGGCCTGTTCCCTGTTTGGTATCCCTAATGAGATTGCCATGCAGGTTGTGGGTGTAGGCTTCATCATCGGTGTGATTCAGGACTCCGCAGAAACCGGCCTGAACAGCTCTACCGACGTTGTTCTGACTGCTGCGGCCTGCATTGCAGCGCAAAAGAAAGGTGAGCACCTTGTGGAAGGTCAGCGCCAGGCAGCCTGATCTTTTTCTGAGTTCTGAATAAACAAAGTCCCGGCTGTCTGGTCGGGGCTTTATTGTTGGACGAGGAGCCTAATTGCTTTGGGCTTCCTTCATAATCTGCCAAAGCAATCCCTGGTCGGTGATGGCTTTGCGGATCAGGGAATAGCCTGCCAGCCACGGACGGTCGTAAAGCTTGGCATTGATAACTTTTACCGGGGGAATGCCGGGTACATTGACGGCCTGCTGTTTCAGGCATTGTTCAATCACTGGGTGCACAATATCAGCGGCCTGACAAAGCTCACCGGAGAGTGCAATAACCTGAGGCCGCAGCAGGTTCACGGCCATAGCCAGTGCGGAACCCAGCTTGGCAGCCGCTTCTTTCAAAAGCCGGATAGCCAGGGCATCGCCGTGGTTCGCAGCTGTGCAGATATCTGTGATGGTGATTTGCCCGGTCGGTAACTCTGCCAGAGACGAACCGGAGGCAGTGGGAAGAATCTGACGGCAGCGTTTCTCTATCGCGGAGTTAGAAACAACGGTTTCCAGACAGCCGAAGTTGCCGCAGTCGCACTGCTGCCCCAGCGGCTCCATCTGAATGTGACCCAGCTCTCCTACCGCCGCGCTGCTGCCTTCGTAAAGTTTACCATCCATGACTAACCCTGCACCCACGCCATTGTGAATACTCACGAGCAGGCTATTCTGATAATCCTTGAGTGCACCAAACTGTTTCTCAGCTAAAGTCATGGCGGCGATAAAATTGTTGATGTGGCAGGGGGCGTCAAGAACATCGGAAATTAACTCAGCAAGCGGCAGATTATTAACCTTCAGATGGGGCATAAAGGTGATGACGCCCTCCTGCACATCCACCAGCCCCGGTACTGCCAGACCAACGCCGGCAATTTTTGTCACAAGCTTTTTGTGCTTCTGGATAAAGGCAGTCAGCGCACTAATCACCTGCTTGCTGAATTGCTCCTGACTAGGCCCGTTATCTTTAACAATGGGTAACGGTTCGGAGTGTTTGGCAAGAATCTCACCGGATACCGTTTGCAAACCAATATGCAGATGTGTCCGGCCAATACGGGCTGCCAGAATCTGGATGCGGTTTTTGTTAATTGCCAGAGGCATAGCCTTACGACCACGGTCGTCAGAACCACTGATATTAACCACCTCTTCTATCAGGCCGTTGTCCATCAGCTGCCGGGTAATACGGGTAACGCTGCCCGGGGCGATTTGACAAATACGTGCAATCTCAGTGCGGGGGATCGCACCGTGGGTAAGAATGGTTTTGTAGACTGCGGATATATTGCGGTCTTTCACGACATCAAGATTAACAATGGGTGACATGGAAAACCCTAATCATATATTCCCGTGAACACCGCCACTGATAGTAGCCTTCCAATTCAAGTCACCATTAAGTACCACGAAGTTGGCAAACTGCCCGACAGCAATCTGGCCATAGTCCTGCTCGATACCCATAGCACAGGCAGCATTTCTGGTTGCCATATCGATAGCCGTATCCCGGGCAATGCCTTGTGCAATACTGTTCTGAACCGCTTCAACCATAGACAGTGCAGAGCCTCCCAGAGTGCCATCAGCATTAGAGCATTTGCCCTGACTGTAGTGCACGGTCTGGCCACAGAAATCGAAAGTGCTGCCTTCGGCACTATCCAGGCCAACAGGAGGTGTAGCGTCTGTTACCAGTACCAGTCGTTCCTGTAGAAGTCGCTGGGCAATGCGCAGATTTTCCCAGGAAAGGTGGAAGCCATCGGCAATGATGCCAGCGTACATGGTTTGACTATCGAAAACAGCACCTACAGCGCCAGGCTCACGACTGGTGAGTGGTGTCATGGCATTATGCAAATGAGTCGCGAAGGTCGCACCTTCTTCCTCGGCGGCTTTCACTTGTTCACAAGTTGCCAGCGTGTGCCCTACAGAAATCACAATGCCAGCGTCACACAGTTGCCGGATAACACCCTTTGGACACATTTCCGGTGCCAGGGTGATTTTGCTGATTACATCGGCCTGCTCACAGAGCCAGTCGATCATGGGTTGATCCGGTGTGCGAACCTGTTCTTCCGGGTGAATGCCCCGGCGGTTTGGGTTCAGGTAAGGGCCTTCCAGATGAATACCGGGCACACGCTCAGGGTGCATGGCCCTATATTTACGTACGACACCGACAGCCTGTTTGATATCTTCATCAGAGGCAGTAATCAGTGTGGGCAGGAAAGTAGTGCAGCCAGACTTTAAATTGGCCTGATGCATGACATCCAGTGTGTTGATGGTAATGTCGGTGTTAAACAGTACACCGCCACAGCCGTTTAGCTGGAGGTCGATAAAGCCGGGGGTCAGAATCTGCCCCTGCAGATCGACTGTGGGCATGGATTCAGGCAAATCCTGAACCAGACCTACAGCTGTAATACGCTTGCCTTCAACAGTGATCGCATAGTCAATGCCCGCCGGAAAACGGGTTTCCGGCAGTAGTATCATATTGGTCAGGGCATAGCTGTTTGTATTCATGGGTGTCCCTGATTAGTAATCGCTGATGTTTTCTGCTTCAATGTCCTGGAAGTAGCGCAGTGTGCGTACTTTGAGGTCCAGGGTCGCATTCTGGTCGCAGATCATCATGGCCTTTGGATGCATCTGCAGGGCGGAAATTGTCCACATGTGATTCACAGAACCTTCCAGTGTCACCTGAACGGCCTTCGATTTGTCACTGCCCGTTGCCAGGACCATCACTTCGCGAGCATCCATCACCGTACCTACGCCGATAGTCAGAGCCAGTTTTGGCACCTGAGCTATATCGCCATCAAAGAAGCGAGCGTTAGCCTGACGGGTCTGCAGGGTCAGAGTCTTGATGCGGGTGCGGGAGGTCAGGGATGAGCCCGGCTCGTTGAAGGCGATATGACCATCGTGACCGACCCCCCCCATAAACAGCTCAACGCCGCCAACTGCCTGAATGCGATCTTCATAACGTTTGCATTCGGCTTCCAGATCGTCGGCATTGCCGTCGAGGAAATTGATGTTTTCGGGCTTGATATCCACATGGTTAAAGAACACGCGATGCATAAAAGCGTGGTAGCTTTCGGGATGCTCCTCAGGCAGACCAACGTACTCATCCATGTTGAAGGTCACAACGTTCTCGAAGCTGACTTTGCCTTCACGGTGCATGGCAATCAGAGCATTGTAGGTGTTTACGGGCGTCCCCCCGGTGGGCAGGCCCAGTACGAACGGCTTCTCGGCCGTTGGTGCAAAGTCGTTAATACGCTTGACGATGTACTCGGCAGACCAGAGACCAACAGCTTTATTATCGGTAAGGGGGATTA
>NZ_SMME01000322.1 GCF_009711465.1 Parendozoicomonas verongulae
TTCATGTTTTAAGCTCTCTTTTAGGCACTCTGCCCGATATGAAAGCTCAACAGCAAGATCGCGCGCACTCATTCTGGATATAGACTCATAGCGCTCCAGTCCGCTGGCAAGCCTAAACCTATTCCTCTCCCTACCCCAATGGGGTACTCTTCCCCCATTATTTATAAGCCGTTATCTGCCCCTCAGGATAACGCCAAACCCGGTTACTCAAGTCCCCATGACACAAAAACTCACCCTGGAAACCCTTGAAGGCTGGCTGTGGGAATCCGCCAACATCATGCGCGGTTCCATCGACAGCTCCGACTTCAAAAACTACATCTTCGGCCTGATCTTCCTGAAGCGGTTTAACGACGTATTTGAAGAGCGCATCACCGCCATCATGGATGAGGAAGACTGCTCCCGTGAGGAGGCCATAGAACTTGAGCAGGAAGATGGCGACCACTACGTGCCGGAGCATGCCCGCTGGAGTGAGATCATCAGCCATACCGAGAATATCGGTGAAGCTATCGACGAAGCCTTTGCCGATATTGAAGCCCGCAACAGCTA
>NZ_SMME01000506.1 GCF_009711465.1 Parendozoicomonas verongulae
ACAGCCGGACACCCCTTGTAATGACAAGGAGATTGAAGTGGCTCTGGGTAGACATCTCCAGACCATGGGGGGCATAGCCAACCTGGGAGCAGCCCGGGGCATCTTTACCCGGCTGCGCACCAGAGCGGCCGGAGGACAGGAGAACACTCCCTGTGGGGACAAAGATATCGAATTGGGTCTTGCATCTGTTTTTATTGGTACGGGAGAGTGGGTGCAGTTTGATAGGTTGCAACTCGACAAACAGTTGTTTGCAGGGTTCGAAACCTGTTTATGTTTTAGCATCCGTTACTTCCGGGAATTAACGGAGGCTGAGGACATATTGCCCTCACATGCCACTCTGCTGGGGAAAGCGCTGCATTGGGCTGCTCTTGCTGTGGAGGGCAGTGAGAGAACCAGTGCATCCTGC
This sequence comes from Parendozoicomonas verongulae, assembly GCF_009711465.1. Taxonomy (GTDB): domain Bacteria; phylum Pseudomonadota; class Gammaproteobacteria; order Pseudomonadales; family Endozoicomonadaceae; genus Sansalvadorimonas; species Sansalvadorimonas verongulae. The sequence continues at coordinate 407 of NZ_SMME01000506.1, forward strand.
CTGAGCCAACTGGCTCACTGCTTTCGCCTTTTATCCGTCTGGCCGCAATCCAATCTGCAAGCACTGGGTATCAAAGAGGCAAAAGAGCAAGAGTTCAAATATACGTCGGAACTATTCTTTGGTCTGGCCAATGACCTCGAACCCCATCGGCAAGAACTGAAGAAAGACGACTTCTGGAGGGTAAAGGAACGAAAGTTGTTAGCTCTTATGACTGGAGAATCTCCGTGTGAACAGGGCGATGTCTAACGGTGTCTTGATCGCCGTATACCTCAAACATTCCCGTTTGTGATCCTGACACATTCTGAACCTTTGTTCCCTCACCACCATCCATACAAAGCATTGGTTTAACACCCCCTTGGCATAACGGCTATTAAAGGTTTATTCAGAGTATGAACACATCGCCACACTATAGGAGAGGACGCCATGACCGACAGGTGCCTCCTCCTCGCAGGCAAAGCGGCTCCAGTAGGTATAGGCCCTATACCTCCAGTACTCATGGTTCTCGATATCCAGAGCGTGCAGGTCACTCTGAGCAGCGCCAGCTTTCGCAAAGGCATTCCCGGTACTATCCGGCTCACTCTCGTGTACAGACATATCACGATATAGATCATGGCTTCGGTCTTCTGAAAACCAATCCCCAAAGGGCATTTGAGGAGGCCGTGACACTATTAAAAAAATATGAGGGAAACTCAAAGCAATATGCTCGTGTTGTGCAAT
>NZ_SMME01000674.1:0-120 GCF_009711465.1 Parendozoicomonas verongulae
GTGTGGGTGCGTTTGTGCTTGTTGAGATTACCAGATGAGGTGAAAGACTTTTTGCATCCATCCAGACCACAGATAAAGGGCCTTTCCCCAGTGTGGATGCGTTTGTGCCTGATGAGATCA
>NZ_SMME01000674.1:311-585 GCF_009711465.1 Parendozoicomonas verongulae
AGAGATTACTGGATGAGCTGAAAGCCTTGTTGCACCCATCCAGCTCACAGACAAAGGGCTTTTTCTTTGTGTGAACTCTTAGCGTGTACATACCATTAAAATCTGCAGGCCTATCATCGTCAGCTCGAACCTGAAGCTCTCTGTAATGCTCACGTACCCAGGTAGTTAAGTGCTGAAACCGGGAAGGAAACGGATCACCAGAAGGAAGGGGGGAACAGTGGATGTAAGGGGGAGCTTCTTCACTTGAAGACACATGGCACATGTTTGCCTTATC
>NZ_SMME01000674.1:804-1935 GCF_009711465.1 Parendozoicomonas verongulae
CAACGGACAGTTGTTGTGCTGGCATTGAGTTGGTGAGAGTTAATCCGGTTTTTTGTGTTTCCACCCGGCAATGCACGAGTTGGTGTTCGCTTGTCCTGTCTATGATGCAGGATGTTGCTTCATGGGGATGGATATGTGTGCTGTCCGCAGTTTGAATAGTAATGTCACCTGTAGATATCACATCAAGTGGGTGTAATTGAATAGAGCGAACTGGTTTACTTTTAACTTTTACTGCAAAGGCACCAGATGAGGGCAGGCCGATCACTATGCAGAGACTGGTGGCAATAAAATTCAGCCTGAAGACCATTCCTATCCTTCCCGCATAAAGAACAAAGAAGATAGCAACGTAGATGGCGACCTTTGATTATGCTGTTTTATACGGCGGTGGTCGCTTACCTCTGGATAGGTTAGTTATCTCCTGACCTGAGTGAGGCTCTGGAACTGAAATTACCTGACATCATGCAGCCGGACATCGGTGGTTATATTGCCTGCCGATCAGGTGAATGGACATAAAGGTGAGTCACTTCTGCTGCTATAACGGCATACAAAGCTTCTCACGTGCGGAGCGGATGAGTGTGGAGCCACTATAATCCGCATCCACATACTCGTGTTTCGGTAGCAGTTTTTCACCATCCTGATGAATCAGATCTTTCATGATGATCTGTTAACCAGGGTCTTCCTGAGCTTGCGGCCGGTAGGAAATCCTGGCCCAGAACAACGCTATTGGCGGTGCAAAATGTACTGACCATATAAATGAGGCCGAGCCGGTTTTTTCTGTCTCAGGAACTTCAAGCCGTTATCCCAGTAATGGTGACAACGGCTCCTTCAGTTGTTTGTTGAAGGCCTCCGGATTCTGCAGGATGTATTACTCAGGGTCTGGGTTGTTTGAATGTGTGGCTGGCTGATCGCTCACTTTTGTTCTTTATATGGGGAAGAATGGAATGGTCTTCAGACTGAACTTTGTTGTCATCAGTCTTTGCATAGTGATCGGTCTGTCCGCATCTGCCACCTGTGCAATGGAAGACAAGAGTCGATCTCTTCACCTTATTCCGTTACAGCCATTAGATGTAATGTCGACAGGCAGCATTGACATATACCCTGCAGACAGCACACATATCTATCCCCATAAAA
>NZ_SMME01000674.1:1945-2141 GCF_009711465.1 Parendozoicomonas verongulae
AATGAAGAAGCTCCCAACATTCACTGCTCCCCCCTCCCTTTGGGAGACCTGACTCCCTCCCGGCTTCCGCATTTCAATACCTGGCTACGTGAACATTACAGAGAGATTCAGGTTCGGGCTGTCGGTGATAGGCCTGCGGATTTCTATGGCATGTACACGCTCAGAGTCCACACAGGGGAGAGACCCTTTGTCTGTG
>NZ_SMME01000674.1:2151-2645 GCF_009711465.1 Parendozoicomonas verongulae
TATATGTCATGTGTCTCCGGCTGAGGAAGTTTCCCATCACATCCACTGCTCCCCCTTTCCTTCTGGAGACCTGCTTCCTTCCCGGTTTACGCATTTGAATGCCTGGGGACGTGAGCATTACAGAGAGCTTCAGATTCAAACTGACGATGATATGCCTGCAGATTCCTATGGTATGCACACATTAAGAGTCCACACAGGGGGCAGGCACTTTGCCTGTGACCAGGACGGGTGCGACAAGACTTTCACCACATCTGGCGACCTCAACAGGCACAAGCGCATCCACACAGGGGAAAGACCTTTTGTCTGTGATTTTGAGAGGTGTAACAAGTCTTTCACCACATCCAGCGATCTCACCAGGCACAAACGCATCCACAAATCTCACCACCCACAAACGCATCCACACAGAGACAGGCCCCCTTTGTCTGCGACTTTGAAGGATGCAACAAAGCGTTTACCACATCAGACAACCTCACCAAACACAAGCGCACCCACAC
>NZ_SMME01000674.1:2655-3010 GCF_009711465.1 Parendozoicomonas verongulae
GGACAGGACAACAGACCACCACTTCGTACATTGTCAGGGGAAACAACAAGAAACCGGATTAACTCTCACCACCCCACAGCCAGCACAACATCTGGCCGTTGAAACGGGGCCACACATGGATCCAGGGCAGGGCAAACATTTGTCATATGTCTTCAGGTGAGGAAGTCCCCCCTTACATCCACTGCTCTCCCCTGCCTTCGGGAGATCTGTTTCCTTCCCGGTTTCCGCATTTCAATACCTGGGTACATGAACATTACGGAGAGCCTCAGGTTCGAACTGGCGAGGATATGGCTGCGGATTTTTATGGCAGGTACACGCTAAGAGTCCATACAGGGGACAGACCCTTTGTCTGTAA
>NZ_SMME01000674.1:3020-3290 GCF_009711465.1 Parendozoicomonas verongulae
CACACACAGGCGAAAGGCCCTTTGTTTGTGACCATGATGGGTGCAACAAGTCTTTTATTGCATCCACTCATCTCACTACTCACAAACGTACACACACAGGGGACAGGCCCTTTGTTTGTGACCAGGATGGGTGCTACAAGTCTTTCAACCAATCCGGTCATCTCGCCAGACACAAGCGCAACCTGCACAATCCATAGTCACATTGGCAGGACAAAATTCCGTGCTGTAAACACCCATATTACAAAAGGCCGCCAGCTACGTTGCTATCTT
>NZ_SMME01000674.1:3300-3571 GCF_009711465.1 Parendozoicomonas verongulae
CCATAGACAAGACAACCGGATACCACCTTGTGCATTGCCGGGGGGAAAAACAAAAAACCGGATTAACTCTCACCTCCGCAATACCCACAATACCTGACAGTTGAAACAGGTGCCACAACATGGGTTCGGGATAAGGCAAATATTTGTCGTGTGTCTTTGGGTGAGGAAGCTCCCCCTCACATCCACTGTTCCTCCCTTCCTAAGAGAAATCTATTTCCTTCCCGGTTTCCGCATTTAAAGACCTGGGTACGTGAGCATTACAGAGAGCTTC
>NZ_SMME01000474.1 GCF_009711465.1 Parendozoicomonas verongulae
AGGCGATTATTTCGGCATCCATATGCCAAGGTTCCTGTAAGAGTCTCTTAGATAGAGCATAAAGTTGCTTTTTGGCTTGGGTTTTCTGGCCATAACCTTCCATTTCCTCATCACCCCTAACCATTGATGATGCCCACTTCCAAGCTTGTTCATAACTGTTTGAGACGCCATGATGTATCACTTCCACGACCAGACGGGCATATTCAAGCAAATCCAGTTGCTGCAGTGTTAAGCTCTGCATGCTCCGATCGTGCATTATTACAGAGACTGGAGAGGTTAAATGCCCATCCAGAGCATAGAGCCATGAGGTCGCCACAGGTTTCATTCGTTCATCCAGGAAAATCTCATCAGGCCGTAAGCCAGATAAAACAGAAGTGCCCACAACCTTACTCAAGGTAATACCCTTTTGATGAAGCCACTTTATTCCCTCGATAACCTCCATCAATATATCGATTTCTTGTGATACTGAGGAATCACTGTTCAACACCACAGCATTGAGAAGGCTGCCTTTGAAGGATGAGAGATAAACACCATTCTTCCGGTTTGGTACAGTATATGGGCTATGAACATTTTGAAGGGTTCCCCGGGATATAGGAACAAACACCGGCGGGGCAGATTCCAGAGATATCTGATGGATATGCTGTAGCATCTGCATTTCCTGATACCTGTCATAATGGGGCACAGAGTCCCTCCATATGCGAAGCGTCACATCGATATCGCCTTCAAGATCAGATGCGCTAAAATACTTTGCATCCATTGTGGCTGTTTTAAAACTGCCAATTGTTGTTTGAGGCCTGCCATCCACCTTGGATGGTACAGCAGGATATAAATAAACAGTCACAGACTCCCTTAAACTTCCACTGGACATACTCGCCTGTGAAACATCCTCCATATTCATACTGGAAGAGTTTGACACATTCGGGGGAGACATAGGAGCAATAGCCATAGCAACGGTTGACAAAGAGGGTTGGGGGAAGCCCATAGTAATAGTTG
>NZ_SMME01000596.1:0-866 GCF_009711465.1 Parendozoicomonas verongulae
ACAGCTGTGGGCAAAATCCCCCATACTCACGGACAGGCAGCTTTTTCATTTTGTCGACTAATGCATGATCATTTTCATGGGCACCAGTCACTACAGGGTCGAAATAAACGACATTGACAAAATAAATTTCGTCAGGGTTCAGAGCGACCAGGTTATAACGGACATACTCTGTATTCACATTGTCCGTAAGCTGTATATCCACTCGATATTGCCAGCTCGGAGTTGGGAATTCCTTAAGGGAAAGAGGAAGGGTCACCTTTCCTTCGTGCACATCAAGCTCATAATACTCACCACTGTCATAATGAAACCCCAGCCCTTCAATCAGTGGTGTCAGGTAGACCCTGGCTTTCGACACACTCATCGTGCTGAGCGCTGGCAGTGAGACTTTCTCCTCCGTTGTGCTACTAAGAAAAACAGGCTCATCAACACGTCTTACAATGGTATCGTCATCCAAAGAGGCTTTGGAAAAGGGGTGAACCAGTTTGAACAGGCCAGTATCAGAGGGTTGTGCATCAGAGAGATCGTAATTAATGACGTCCAATGTCCAGCCATCCTGTTCGTTTAAAACTTCCAACATAGGTTGAATAGTACTCCTGTATCGTTCCCCACTGACAACGACACAGTCCTTAAGAACTTTCAGGCCATCGATTGTCTTGCCATCGGGGGTCACCAGCAGATTAATTCCCGATTTCAAAGTTTTGCCCGCTATGTATTGCAGAAAGGTCTGAAACTCATCCTGATCCACAACGGCACCACCAACCCTGAGTATGTTCAACAGGTCGATAACAAGCGCTTCCTGACGCTCACCCTTCAGCAATGGTTTATCGTTGCCTGTGCTTTCAACACCACTCTCCCCCCGGAACTGG
>NZ_SMME01000596.1:876-1775 GCF_009711465.1 Parendozoicomonas verongulae
GTCTCGTATGAGAGCACGACTGCGTAATCAACGGAACCGCCCTCATAGAAATCCACAACAGGTATCGTTTCTATTATCTTCCCATCCTGATTTGCCCGGATGTCTGTTTTCTCGAACACACCTCGCTTGAGCGTTTTCCCTTCAAAAGGATGAATATTCAGCCTGTAGGTTATTGCCATATGATTAAGCGGTTTCCTTTCCGGGGCATTTTCCACCTTGAGGCAAAAGTCTTTTTCATACACAGAAAGCACAATATCATCCAGCCCCTGGAGGCTATCAAACAGCAGCTCCCGTGCTTCCAGCGGACCACTCAGCCCGGTGGATGCACTGGCACTTGCTGACGGTTTTTTTTCCCTCCAAAAGTAGTGCTGCAGTTCGTCATCCGTGAAAGGCCTTCCGGTGGAAGGATTCGTTTTCATCGCCATAACATTTGAAGAGCTAATCAAACAAAAGGCGAAGAACAACGACAGAGCTCGTACCAAACCACGCATGTGATACATGATGAAAGACTCCAATTATGGAGCCCACCAATATAGACAATGCATGAAGGGACAGCCTGTTTCACGATAAAACAATAGAAAAGCCCGGTCGTGTAATAGCGACCGGGGATTTAAGGGAAGCAGAGTGTATATACGTTCTCTACATCGTCAGTGGTCAGAGTGATGTCGCGGGGCAGTGCAAGAAGCCAAAAACCAAGCTGAAAAATTTCTCCATGTCTCTATTGTGATCAGACCGCCACCACTCTGTGGTGTTTCCTGAGGTGTTACTGGGGTCAAAGCACCGTACTCAGTGGTGTGTTATGAAGAAATGGTGTTTCCTGAGGTGCTTCCTGAGGTGCTTCGCTATCACCCATGCTCACAACAACCTCTTGGCTACCGTCCTCACCCTCTCGTGTACCA
>NZ_SMME01000532.1 GCF_009711465.1 Parendozoicomonas verongulae
TATCTACACAGTGGTCATGCGTCTTCTGACTGCTTCGTCAGATCATTAAGTTGCTTTCCCTGAATCGCCCTGTAAGTTGAGTCTGGACATTTCAATAGACACTTGTGATTGAGAGGGAACTTCAATAGGCCTTGTCCATTTTTTACGCCGAGAAGCTGGATAACGTTTTTTACGTTCATGCTCTGCCTGTTCGAGATGCTCAATGATTTTTGTATATTTTAGAAACAAGGGAGAGTCATGGTCGGAGTGGGCAGATCTCATGCGTTTTGCAATAGTCAGTGGCGTTTCAGCAAAAATGTCAAACAGGCTAAAGTGCCGTTTTAATGTTAGATCCGCTCCAGCATCGAGCAAAATTTTAACAATCTCATCATAGCCTTTTTTAGCTGCTTGAAACAAAGGCGTGGTATCGTTCCATGTTTGGTTAACGTCCACTCTCTCGACGTTCACTAAAATCTGAACCACCTTGGTATGGCCATTCTTAGCTGCTCTGAACACAGGTGTGGCATCGTTCCATGTTTGGTTAACGTCCACTCCCTCGACGCCCACTAAAATTTGAACCACCTCGGCATGGCCATTCTGAGCCGCTATGTACAAAGGCGTGGCGCCGTCGTTTGTTTGTTGATTAAGCTTTGCCCCTGCGTCCACTAAAATCTGAACCACCTCAGCATGGCCCTGCTGAGCCGCTATGAACAAAGGCGTGGCACTGTCGATTGTTTGTTGATTAAGCTTTGCCCCTGCGTCCACTAAAATCTGAACCACCTCGGCATGGCCCTTCTCAGCCGCTATGTACAAAGGCGTGGCACCGTTGTTTATTTGTTGATTAAGCTTTGCCCCTGCGTCCACTAGAATCTTAACTACCTTGTCATGGCCATTCTGAGCCGCAAAATAAAGACCGTGATGAAAACTGTGAATTCGTGTGCCAGGCAGTCTCCTAATGAACTGTTTGTTAATATCAAACTCGCCTTGATCCAGAAAAAACTGCACCGCTTCTATGTTGCCTTCACGACACGCCGCCAGAAAATCATGTTCACCATATTCATTCTTCAACTTCACACTCAGCTCTGCTTCGCATTCACCCTTAGCTAATACATTTGTACAAACCCCCAACAACAGGAGGAAAAAACTGGTGTAGATCCAGCGCTGCTTCTCATGAGTCCTTAACATAATTCACACCACAACCCATCATGACTCAAGACAGAGAGGGTATGGCAATTAATAAGGAAGATATCAAGTTATTCGAGTCCC
>NZ_SMME01000148.1 GCF_009711465.1 Parendozoicomonas verongulae
CAGGAACTCGACAAACTAATAGCAGCCGGGCAAGAGGCTGAAGCCGCACTTAACCATTCACCACTTACCCTGGAAGGTTGGGAGATGTTCGACGGGGAAGAGGGAAACCCGCTGAACGGACAGAAGTGGATAAAGAAGCGCCCAGATACCGGGAGCATCGTTGATCGGAAGATTGCCCGTGTTGAAAGCCTTGAGACTGCACTCTTCAAGCTGCACGGTGGGCTGAGGATCAAGCGCCATGAACAAATCGCATTACAGGCCCATGTGATCGACCAACTCAGCAGCGGCGAAAT
>NZ_SMME01000212.1 GCF_009711465.1 Parendozoicomonas verongulae
CACCCACTCCCCACAGGCATCCCCGGAGAGCTTTATGTAGGGGGAAAAGGGCTGGCCAGGGGGTACCTGAACAACCCGGATCAAACAGCAGAAGTCTTTGTTAATCTTGCGCAGGCAGGAAATAACAGGCTCTACCGGACTGGTGACCGGGTTATGTGGCTGGAGAGTGGTGAGCTGCTCTATCTGGATCGCATGGATAATCAGGTCAAAATCCGGGGGCAGCGTGTAGAGCCGGATGAAATTGCCCACCGGCTGGAATCCCTTGACGGTGTTGAACAGGCCATTGTTCTTCCGTATCACAGGGAAGTCAGGGAAGTGGCAGGTAACAGTTATGACTACTTTGTCGCCTGGTACACAGCCAGGCAGG
>NZ_SMME01000701.1 GCF_009711465.1 Parendozoicomonas verongulae
CTGGCTCTGGCTCTGGCTCTGGCTCTGGCTTAACAGGGTGTTGTGGTTCTTCAGCTCCTGCAAGAGCGCCGATTTTTTCTGCATAAGCCACTACATCAGGATGCAGCTCCTCATGCTCTCCCGCTTCAAAGGTTTCTACCTCAAAGCCGTTAATGGAGTATTTAAATGATTTGGTCAGTTTCACTGGTTTGCCATCCTTGCCGGGGAATGAAAAAGGGGGAGTAGTTGCTCCCCCTTTCCTGCGTGCCAAGGTTTACCTTGCGGTTACGCCTTGAGCTTCAGGCCCTTGATGGCTTCCGCGTCTTCCAGCAGGCAGTCGAAACGATGGAAACCGATGAAACCGGTCTGGTCATACTCGGCATAACGCTCAACCAGACGCTTAATGAACATGCCCGCAACACGGCGCACAATGAAGGCATTGAAATCACCGAAGTAGGCGAACTGAGCGTTAGCAGCCGCCTCTGCCACGGCCTGATCAACCTGGTACGCATGACCAAGGAATGTGGCCGGAGCATCGCTGGACAATCCGGGCACCCAGAGTGGGCGGCCGTTGGTGTCCACCAGCTCAGAGGCTTCCTGCAGGGTGGAGTCATTGAACAACCAGCGGCAGGTGCTGTTGCGGTAGGCCGGATCAACACTGTGTTTCAGTGCGTTGAAATCCTGCCATACCATGGTTGCACCGGCTGTGGTGGTGAACCCGGTTACTGAAGTAGCCAACCCTTTAGGCTGTACCGGTGTGCCAGCACCCGAGCCATTCACCAGGTACTTGGCTTCACCTCGACCAAGGCGCATAGCCAGACGATTTACCAGCAGAGATTCGATAGAAACACCAGAATCCTGCAGCAGCTCGTTAGACAGGCGGATAACTTTTGAAGACAGTTTTTTCGCTCCAAGGGATTCCATTCCAAAATTAACATCGCCTTCACCTGCCGCTGTATTTTCACCCAGAAGCTCGCCTTCTTCTGCGGTTCCATCTGTGGTTGCCCACTCCATTGAGCGACCGTCAGATGTGGTGATCACGTTGGCGATATTGGCCAGACCGCCATACGCCTTCATGCGCTCAATAACGCGGCTCTGAAACTCAACGGGTACGGTGAATCCACCCTTTGAATCCGGGTCTGTACCCTGCGCCCGCATTTCACGGATAACAGAACGCAGCTCTGGATCCATTTCGCCGAGACCTTCACGAATAAAGGCTTCAAAGGCTTTTGCCTGACGTTTCTCAGCGGTTTCTTCCTGACCACCGTTGCGACGTTCTTCGTGGTCGTCTTCGTGGTTATCCACAAAGCGCTGATCCAGATCACGCAGCTCCTCTTCGCGCTTGATCTGATCTTCCAGACCATCAAGGTCCTTCTTCATGGTGGACCATTTGCCACGCTGCTCTTCACTCCAGGTATCTTCGCCGATATCAGAGTGAAGCTTGCGCATCTCATCAGCCAGAGTCTTACGCTTCTGGCGCAGTTCATGCAGTGTCATAGGGTTTTCCTTTTGACGGGGTTGAATCAGGCGCCAATCAGATCGAGCAAGCGCTCTCTGGCCTGACGTTGAGAAATGGCTTGTTTAAGGACGCCCTGTTCACGGGCTTCCTGCCAAGCTTTGAGTGACCGGGTGGCGGCTCCGGCATCTGTGTAAGCCGGATAAGTCACCGGGCTGACATCAAACAGGCGCTGCATTTTGTGGATGGTGCGAACAATGACGCCGTCCTCATCCTCCTCCCACTCTTCTCCATTGCGGGCAACACGGAAGGCAAAAGATGACTGGCTAATGTCGCCACGCTTCATGGGCTCCAGCACCAGATCACGAATGGTCTGGGTGTTGGGAGCATCGATCAGGTAACGCAGGCCTTTATCGTCTGTGCTTAACTCCAGAGTTCCCGCCGAAGAGCGGCCCAGCACAAAATTAGGATCGTGATTAAACAGAGCACGCACATCATCATCCAGCACGCTATCGAAAGCGCCCGGCATGATAATTTCTCTGAAACCGCCAAGATTTTCGCTGCGACTGTTAAAAACAGCGCCATAGCCATCAATCTTTGGGGTGTCTCCATCCATAGCCGCCCGCAGCTCGCAGGCGAACGTCCTTTTTTCAATATCACTCACTGGGGTTCTCCTGCTGATTGCCAATCTGGGAGGCGGGTACGGCATTCACGGAAATCAAAAGCTCGCTCAGACCATCACGGGGGTTGAGGTCTTCCAGGGCACGAACTTCGTTGCGATCCATCCAGCCATCGGTAATGGCTTTGTTGTAAAACTCGGCACGATCTTTGGCGGTACCGCGAAGCAGGCCCGCAAGGTTGAACTTGACGTAGTAACCGGCCCGGCGCTCAGCGGCTGTGAACAGTTTGCGGTTGAGCTCCTGCTCCCACTTCACCACCCACGGCATCATGGTGTGGCGTACAAACTGAATAGCCTGCTCGCTGATATTGCTGAATGTGGCTTTGTCCAGATCGTTAATCATGTGAGCTGGCACGTTAAAGATTCCGGCCACTTCTGAACGGGTCATTTTGCGGGAATCAATAAACTGGGCCTCTTCAGGCGGGATAGTCATTGCCTGATAGTTCAGCTCTGATGGGAGAAGAATTTCCCCCCCTGTATCTCGAAAGGTGTTTTTGGCGGCTTTCCATGCTGATTTCAAAAGCCCCCAGGCTTCTTTGTTAAGAGCACCTTTGGGTGTCACAAGCCCTGTGGCTCGCCCACCACTTTCAAAGAACTTGGAGCCATAACGCTGCGCCGCCAAACCAAGGCCGATGGTTTCCGCATGCTGACGGATAGGGCTTTTCCCCATGCGCCAGTCAATACCGGCCACACCAAGCGCCCGGATATGAATCATGTCTTCTGGCTGAACGGCTTCGTAGCCAAAATCTTCATCGTACGTTGAGTAAACGTACCGGTTGCCGTTTTTCAGCAGTGAAGTCGCCCAGGGAAAAGATGGGTACAGCTCTGCAAGCTCGCCCTTTTTATTTCTGCGAATCTTGGTGAAAGCATTTCCCCAGCCACTGACGTGGGATTGTTCACCTTCCCGCCAGTCGTAACTTGTTTGCCAGCTGTTTGGAGAGTGGCTGAGCAGATCGTAAGCGGCGTGATCGGTGGCCACTTCGATCTTGTTGCCCTGCTTGCGCATCACATTGAGAGGCAACTGAGCAAGCGAACTGGAGAGCACATAGATACAGCTATAAACCGCTGCATGCTTCATGGCTTCCTTTTCACTGACGTGGATACCGGAGTTGCTCTGGATGTAGTCCAGCAACTCAACATCAGACATGGAGTTGGCTGGATTCTCCAGCGGATCACCCCGTTTTTCATAGACAGATTCGAGCATCAGGCGTTCCGGCTGGCTAACAGGGCAAATCCAAGCACCAAAGAACCACTCAGCATCAGTGAAACAGGCAGGCCGTACTGCAGATAAACGCCTCCTGTCAGTGCTGCAAAACCGGCAACACCGAGGCAATCAATGATGATTTGTTTCATGTGAGGTCGTTTGGGTCGTAATCTGCGAGAGGGTTGTATTCAGTTTCATTTAACATGGCGCGACCAACGGCCTGAATCAGTGCCACTGCGCCGTCTATCTTGCTGTCGGGTGCTTCTTTAATTGGCCGGACAATGTCATCCGATCCGGCGAGGTATTTCCCCACCACGTTGCCGATACACCATGTCATGACCGGGTTGCCGTCGTGGTGGAAACGGCCGGAAGCGATAGCGGCTTCCAGCTCCTTCATCCCGTCTGACAGACCGGTGAAGTTTTGTTTGATAATCACAGGCTCCATGCCTTCATCGGCCAGCTGGTGAGCCAGTGCAGTTGCCCCGTGTGGATCAATCGGGCATTCACGAACAGAGCCGCAACGGTTGTACAGCATGGCTTCTGCCAACACGTCGCGGTAATCAATTTCAGCGCCATCGGTGGCCACTAAGTGTCCGGAATTGGCAAACTGCTGGTATCTCTCGGCAAGACGGCGGTTGTCGTTATCAAACACCGTCTCTTCTGGCACGAAGAAGCGTGGCGCAACGCTGTAGTAGTGCCTTTGTCCGTCGATGTCCCGGGTGAACAGCGGAACCATGGCTGTGAGGTCAAGCCGTGCCGCCATATCGAACGACAGGTGCCGGTCGTGGCCTTCAAACTGTTCGAGGGTAAGGGTTGTGTCTTCCCGTGCCTTCCATTGTTCCAGGTTAAAGAACGCCGTTCGGGCTGAAACCCAGATGTTGAGATGCTTGGTTTTGAACCGGTTGGTGAAGCGGGGGTTGTTAATGGCCCGTTGCTGCTGAGAAATAAGGTAATCCCGGTAAACAGACACGCCCATATTGGGGTTGGCTTTTTCCAGAACGCTCTGTTTTGTCCAGTCGTCGCCTTCATCAACAGTGAAAATCACTCCAAACAGTTCGTCGTTGCCGCCGCTTTCCAGCATTTCAATCACTTCGCGACGCTTGTCGTAGCAGGGGCCGTCGATGTTGAAACCGGCTGTTGTGATAATCCACATAAGCGGCTGGCGGCGAGCGCCCATGCCAGTGAGCATGGTGGTGTACAGTGCGTCAGAGTCGTGTTCGTGGTACTCGTCCACAATCGAACAACTCGGTGACGCACCATCACCAGGATTACCAATCACCGGCTCAAAGCGGGCATCATCCGCAGGCCGGTTCAGATTCTTGGCGTTCACCTCTATGCCGAAGTGCGCCTGCAGATCGGGGGACTTCTTCACCATCAGGCGGGCTGGGCGGAACACCTCCCATGCCTGCTTCTCTGATGTGGCACCGGAATACACTTCCGCGCCAAATTCGTTGTCAGCGGCAAACATGTACACGCCGACACCGGCAGAGATAGCACTCTTGCCGTTCTTGCGGGGTATCTCCGTGTACACCTCACGAAAACGACGCAGACCGCCTTTCTTGTGCTGCCAGCCAAACGCCACGGCCACGATAAACAACTGCCATGGCTCCAGCGTGATCAGCATACGCTTGAATGCCCACTCCCCTTTGGTGTGGGGCATCTGCTGAATGAATTTACAGGCTCGTTCCGCTGCTGTGCGGTTGAACCGGTATTTGAAACCTTTGTCTTTTTCCTGCTGCAGGTCGTCAAGATGACGCTGACAGGCCTGTTTCACATAACGGCAACCGGGCACTTTTCCGGCAACAACGTCTCTGGCGTATTTGTTGGCCTTGTTTACAAACTGGTTTGCCATCAGTAATCCGAGAAACGGTTATTGCTTTCAGGTTTGTTGCCACCGATCAGCCTTTGACGGCTGCCGGGATCCAGACCGAGCATTGCGCCGAAGGTTGCCATCTGGCGTGCGGCTTCGTTCAGAGCGGTCAGTGCTGGGTTCTTTTTTACCTGTCCAAGCTGATCAGTCATGGTGACGCCGTTAGTTGTCACGTGAAACTGTGCTTCTCGCCAGTTGGCGTAGCTGCTGCAGAACACTTCCAGATTGTGAACATCGGTAATTGTCAGAACACGCTCGCGGCACAGTTCAGGGCAGACGGTTTCCCACATGGCCACGGCCATTTCATCCATCCATTGTGGCGGCTCGATATTAGTGAGCTGTGAGAACTGGGGTTCGTCCGGCTTCACATGCTTGGACCCGCTCAGCTTCTTCTTGCTGTTGGGTTTCGGCTTGCGGCCTCGGCCTGGTCTGACTGCATTTCCTGACATGGGCTGAATTTTTTAATTTTGTCCGCATAAAAAAAAGACGGGGGCGGCGGTCAGTTAGGGAAAGGC
>NZ_SMME01000141.1 GCF_009711465.1 Parendozoicomonas verongulae
TTGCCAAAGTGTTGTAGGCTATTGCGAGCTGATGAGCGGTAGCACTCCGCTGGTTTTAGCAGAGTGAGGGCACATGCCACAGGATGGCAACGACGGTAGAAGGCAAAAGCCTGTATATGGTGTTCATCAATAACGCTTTTCCATTGGGTACAAACACGCCCACAAGAAACTATATCTCTGTGCTCCAGGTTAGAAAGGATTTTTACTACTATTTCATTTGACAAGCTTGTTATCCCTGCTTTGCCAACGTACTTATCTTGCAGGTGTTTCATTGTCAAAAATCAAAAAT
>NZ_SMME01000544.1 GCF_009711465.1 Parendozoicomonas verongulae
AGGGTTGGGGGAAGCCCATAGTAATAGTTGGCGAAGGCATTTGAGGGAAATCTACAGTCTGTGATGGCAACTGCTCAGACTCTGCCGGTTTCACATCATCCCACTCTCTCACTCTCTGTTGCTCAATAAGTAACTGCAGAGGAGATGGCAAGTGTGCAATCTCAGTAAAAACATAGGACATTCTCTTCAGGGTCATTGCACTTTTGTATCGATAGCGCTCAAAGATTTCTATAACCTCATTCCCACTCCCGGCAATACGCTCAGCCAGTGAGTTGGGTATAATATGACTTTCAATCATATACATGACATAGCTGATGTCTGTTACCCACCCAGAAAATCTGTAGATGGCATGGCGACTTATAAAATCACCCGTAAGCCCCTGCCCTTGCAGAAAGGTTCTATAGGCCAACCGTTGCTCATAATCGGTAAGATCTTCAACATCCCCGAAGACATCATTAGATATCTTTATATGGCCTATTGCCTTTAGCCCGGCTTTAATGAGTGGTAATGGAATATCAAGCAGCGCCTGGATGAGGCTGTTTCGGTCTTTATTGCGAACCCACTGTTCCAAAATCCTCCATTCAACACCTGCCATATAGGCTGCTCTATACAAATCCCTGTCGGGCAACCTTCGATCTACTATAGCGATACGCTGCCTCTTTGACCGATCATTGGAATCGGAGGCTGTCGTAATGGCTGGATATGATTTTGGTTGAAGCTGCTGATAAAAGCTCTTAAGCAAGTGCGCTGCAGGATGCAGGGTCAAAGTCGTTGCGCCCACACCTCTATCCCAAACTGTTTTTGACTGCTCCCATTCCAAAGGGAAGTAAGAATTGGGTGAATGATAATACCCATCATGAACCTCCGAAATTTCCAGAAAGTCCTTGGGGTGTGGGTCTCGATTATAATTCCGAGGAACCGATCCCCTCACCATAACCCAGCTCACCTCAGCATTGGGTTTTGGCTTCACAAATGCGATGTAAGGAGCTTTTGTTGATGATTCCGGTGCACGTAAAGCCAATAAGTCCATATGTGGTTCAAACGCATAACGCAGCACATAAGGCATTTGGTAAGTCGTGCCCGGAGCGTTTGTTAACCTTGTACCACTGATACCATAAAGTGTCAGAGCTTGAGGGGTAGGGTCAGAAAAATCCCAACTGATGCTGCTGACTCCACCATGAACAACCGTGAACAGCCTTTTTGAGGTTTGCAGATCCTTATCCACATATTGGGCTGCATTCCAGCCGGATGGAATATGTTTATCATGCCCATCAACGGCATAGTGGATATGCAAATCA
>NZ_SMME01000029.1 GCF_009711465.1 Parendozoicomonas verongulae
CAACAAAGTTCAGCCTGAAGACCATTTCTTGCTTCCCATAAAAACAAACAAGATAGCAATGTAGCTGGCGGCCCTTTGTGATATTGGTGTTTACAGCACTGAATTTTATCCTGCCAGTGGCACTATGGATTGTGGTGAGTGCGCTTGTGTTTGTTGAGATTGCCGGACTGGGTGAAAGACCGGTTGCACCCCTCAAAGTTACAGACAAAGG
>NZ_SMME01000603.1 GCF_009711465.1 Parendozoicomonas verongulae
AGAAGTTGTCGTCTATTCCAACCTGCTCAACTTGTAGCAGCTCCTGCCACAGGGTGCAGAGATGAATCTCAGTCTGGGTGGTGGGTGGAACATAACTCTCCCTGTGCGGAATCACCTTCTGGTTAATGAGGGCCTGCCTGTTTATCTTGCCACTCGGAAGCCTGGGGAAAGCTGTGAGCTCAAGAATGTGGGGGCGCATCCACTCCGGTAGTCTATGCGCCAGTTGTGCATCCAGCCTCGCAAGATTCAGAGTGACAACCTGTTCATCTTGCCAGGCCGCAAAGAGACGTGTTTGAAAGCGATCCGCCACCCCCCCCTTGGGGACGTGCGCACACAGTGACTGTCTGAAGTGAGAGTTCAGCTTGTCCAGCCAGCGCGGTTCACTCAGGAAGTCAGTGTTTCGATCATCTTGATATTCATCACTGCCGACCTGCAAACCTTTAAATAAATCCATGACTGGCCAGTATTCACATTGCTCAACAAACAGAAGTAAACCGTCGGCAGATAACAGGCGCTTTATCCATGCAAGGGATTGATCAATAATATGGGCCACATGCAAACTGTTTGAGGCCAGAATGATGTCAAAACTGGCAGGCTCAAACCCCTGCAGTGCTGGGTCTTTATTCAGATCAAAGTGCCGGTAGGAGAGCGATGCCTCACCATATTCATGCCGGGCATCATGCAAAAAATAATCAGAGACGTCAGTAAACGTGTAATGAAAATTGACTCCGGCCTCTTTGAGCAGGGGAACCACATGACGGGTCATGGAACCCATGCCTGCCCCAATTTCCAGGCATCTCAGTGGCCGGGAAAAATCTGCAGATGTTAAAAGTGCCTTGATACTCTGTTCCAGCTGAACGAAGCAATAGTGATGCGTATGCTGAAACATCTGATCTGTGAACTCTGTCAGGTAAATTTCGGCAGCGTGCTGTTCTCCCCTGACGATAGGCGTCAGCTCTACAGAGATTATGAGTTCATTCTCAGAGAAGCGGTGAGTCGTTTGAATGTCCCTGAGACTGTCCGCTATGGAGTTTTTATTGCGATAGCAAGGAGCTTCTTGACGACCGGAGGCAGAATCCAGGCTCAGAATGTTTTCCTGAATCAGATGGTCAAGACAGCGTGTTAGCCAACGGCGAAATCGGGTAAGGATATTGCCCCGTTCCAGTATGCAGTCAATGGTTAATCGCTGTTCGGGCTGAGTAAAGATATCCATCTGCACGAACATATGGCACAGCGCAAGCGTCAGACTTTTATCTTGTCGCGCCCTTACCTGAGACCATTTTTCAGCGAGTTTCGCCCGGGAAAAAGTCTTGCCAAAGATAAGGTTCTGTAGTTCTTTTTCTGCTTTTTCCTGGGGTCGGTTTAATACCTGAGTTAAAAAGGATGTCTCTCGAAAAGCACTTTGCTCGATGACTTGAAATAAGTCACTTTGCTTATCACTCCCTGTTGTCAGCCAGCCTATCAGCTCATTTTTCTGATAACTGACAACCACCTCTTGAATGCCGGGAAGGGCGGCTATAACCTGCTCAATCTCCCCCAGCTCCACCCGGTGTCCGTGAATTTTAACCTGAGTGTCGTCCCGCCCTTCAAAAACCAGATAGCCGGCCCGGTCCAGGTGGCCCCGGTCACCGGTGCGATACAGACGACCAAAATCCGGATGGTGAATAAAGGCGGCGGCTGTCTTCTCTTTATCTCCAAGATAACCTTGCGCCAGACCCTCACCACCGATACACAGCTCCCCACAGACACCTGCCGGACACAGGGACAGATCCTCCGGATGAAGCACATAAAACCGTTGATTCCCCAGCGGGGTGCCATAGGGGA
>NZ_SMME01000198.1 GCF_009711465.1 Parendozoicomonas verongulae
GTTGATTCCCCAGCGGGGTGCCATAGGGGATAGACGACCACTGTTCCTCAATGGCCATGACGGAAAAACTGTTGGACCAGATAGCCGCCTCGGTCGCACCGCCAAGGGCAAGAATCTCAGAGCCTGACCCCATGGTGGCACGCAGTTTGTCGGGCAGATCGAGGGGAATCCAGTCACCACTGAGCAGAGCGAGGCGCAGGGTAGGCAGGCTGTCTGGTTCCTGATCTTCAACCAGCAGATCCGCCAGTGCAGGCACCGTATTCCAGACAGTCACTTCGTGTTCAACAATCTGTTTACGCCAGTGCGGAGGAGCCTGAGTCAGGCAACTGTCGGGCAGGATGAGTGTGGCCCCGGC
>NZ_SMME01000350.1 GCF_009711465.1 Parendozoicomonas verongulae
CATCCTGAACTGGCAGCCCGTATGGAGACACTGCTGGCTAACCCTCCCTACCTGTTTGTTCAGGGCCGTAAGATTCCACTCCCTGATGCCCGGGTTGTGTTACTACTTCCTCAGGAATGGAAGGGAGCCACCAACCTATGGCGATGCACAGTGGAAAAATTACCATTACTCCCCGCATCCGCCCCTCTGCACACACTGCCCTTTAAGATGCACTCTGGTGTGGAGAGGTTGGTAGAGAGGTTGATGGAATGCATTGACCAGTTGCCTCTCCCGACCATTAGAAACTACCCGGCCTCTCCTCCCTGGCAGGAACAGAATGTCTGGCCGCTTCTGCGGAAGCAAGTCAAACGGGAACAGCAACAGGATCACTCTCCTACCGAAGAGCCTTATCATTGGCGACGGGCTCTGCATACCCTTATTGTCAAAAATTACCGTGGGAATTCTTCTGTCTATGGCTACCTGAAAACCCGGATAAAAGCATTATTCCCTGATGAATTCATCTACTGTGCGATGGATCAGCACGCCTTACAGCAATGGTTGCATGCTCATCCCGGCGTGACCCGTGACCAGTTAAGGGAACAGTTCTGGGAGTTGGCACGGCATTGTCCTATC
>NZ_SMME01000835.1:0-5785 GCF_009711465.1 Parendozoicomonas verongulae
GATTCTAATGATTGAGCCATTGAATCTTTATCGATAGAAAGTGCATTACTTTTATTGTTGAAGAAAACGTCCTTCTCTGTTGCACGAGATGATTCAGGAGACAAATCACTAAATATCCAAAATATTGAAATTTCTTCATCCTTGTAAAACAACTCACGCTTTACAATAACATCAAGAAAAGTTGTAGAAAGTTGTATTTCGAAAACAACTTCCCGACCATCAAAGGTTGAAGATATGTCTGGTTTTTTCCATTTTTTAGACCATCCTGTACCCTTTACAACAGACTCTACTCTAACATTGGTAAATCTTAAATCCTGTCTTAAGTAGCTGGCAATATAGCTTTTAAGCTCAATATGTGCCTTACTTTCTTTTGCGCCATTATATTTCATGCATCGTACTTCTTCTTTTGTATATTTAGAGTCTGTCTTTATCGGACAGTCTCCAGACTTATACATATGTTTGAAGTACATAGAATGTGAATTACTGGAAAATTTTCTGGAGCGAACCACCACAGGTTGACCACATGAACCACAGCCATATAATGGATTTTCAAGTTGAATTCTTTCTTCAACCTCTCTTCGCAACCTGAACATAAGTTCCTCACCTCTGGATATGAGATCAAGAGATGATTCATTTAATCCTGTGTCATTATTAATTAAATTAACAATTGTTCGACTGAAATCATACTGATTCATTAATCACTATTCCAAATAAACAAGAACCACTTCTACATTCACATTCTGCTCGATGCTGGTATCCATCTATAAAGTGTTGGAACTGAAACACCAAGATTAGCGGCTACCTCTCTAGGAGGAATGCCGTCAGTCAGCAGCCTTTTAGCTGACTCGATTTTAGAGTCGGTCATTTGCCGTTTACGCCCCCCAACTCTTCCTTGCAGGCGTGCTGCTTCCAAGCCAGCTTTAGTGCGCTCGACAATAAGCTCTCTTTCCATCTGTGCAAGGCTTGCCATGACATGGAAGAAAAAGCGTCCTGCGGTAGTCCCCGTATTAATATTGTCTGTCAAACTCACAAAATGACAATTCTGCTGTTCAAGTTCATTGACCAGTGTGATCAGGTGTTTTGCGCTTCGCCCCAAGCGATCCAGCTTCCAGACAACCAGAGTGTCATCCTCACGCAGCACTTCAAGAGCGAGTTTTAACCCCTCACGGCTGCTCTGGGTTCCACTGATTTTGTCCTCATAAATTTTGGTGCAGCCTGCATCAGAGAGAGCTTTCCGTTGTAAAGAAAGATCCTGATCTTTGCTGGATACTCTTGCATAGCCGATCTTCATGTCAGCCTTCCTTGATCATTTCGGTGAAATCAGACCACTGTTCAACCCTGAAGGCTCTAATGTCTCTTACGGAGGCGGGGAACCAGGGGAGCGACTTTAAAGCAGTTATGGCTCGGAACAGATTGGCCATATTTTCGTCTTCTGTTACATACAGGCTCCCCTGTACCCGGTTGAAGCCGAGTTTGGACAAAGTGGAGCCAATCTCAATATAAGCCTGTGGCACACCTTTCGGGTGATGCTTCTCGGTTTCTGCAACGACAAGATCAAAGGCAATGGCGAACATCAGTGAGCTACCGGGTCATTTTTGATATTGGAATACCGGTACTCGGTCTCTTCTCCCGACTCCGGGATCTGGATCAATACTAACCAGTCATCCTGATCAACGGGCCTGACGGGGGCAACAATTTTGTAGGCTGGACCTAACTCACCAAACCGGCGATATTGACCGATCAGTTGAGGAGCCGGAAAGTGTTCATGAGGCATAATCGGTTTCCTTGTTATCAAAACTCACTTAAGAGTATGGAATTGAGAAAATCATTTCAAGAATAGTTTTTGAGAATCCAAAAGCAAGAATTTTCGGGACAGATTCTGTAGCTGGGCTATCTTATCGAAAACCAGCGTTTTTGATAACAACAGTAAAACCTCTTTCTCATGCCTCACCGAATAGTCCTATCCCAATCCCAGCGAGAATTATTTTCTGCATTGCCAACTGAACCGGCAGAGCTGGCAAAGTATTACACCCTCTCTGATACTGACCTTGCTATGATCCGCAAACGACGTGAGTCAAAAAATCGGATTGGTTTCGCTATACAGCTTTGTCTGATGCGTTATCCGGGTCGAAGGCTTCAGTCTAACGAGCAGCTACCGGATGAATTGATTGCGTTTGTTGCTGAGCAAGTAGCGGTCAACCCTATTGCTTTTTCCGGTTACGCCAAGAGGGAAGAAACCCGCCGTGAGCACTTCTTGCTTTTGGCTCACCTGCTGCATATGGAGTCCTTTGGCATAACACATTGTCGCTATATGACTCACTGGCTAACCCCGGTTGCCATTGAGAACCCAAGTAGCGTGTTTTTGGTTGGAGCCTTGCTCAATGAATTGCGACTGAAGAAAGTACTCCATCCGGTTCTACCTGTCGTTGAGCGCATGGTAGCTGCGGCTAAGAAGTACGCCGACAGCCGCATCTTCAATCAAATCAACCGGCAACTACAGGATGACCATCGAGATAAGCTTAATGCATGGTTGAATCCTCATGAAAAGCAGGAAAGCAAACTCTCATGGGTTAGGCAGCCCGTTGGTCGCCCTTGTCCTCCTAATGTTCTGAAAATTCTGGAGCGACTGGATGCCATCAGGGACATATCGTTACCGGTCTCTTTTCTGAAACAGATTCCAGTTGCCAGAAGAGAGTTGCTTGCCCGTGAAGGCTCACGTATCGCCGCCCACAATCTTCGTTTGGTCAATGATGCCCGCCGCTACTCCATCTTAGCGGTATACCTGCTGGAACATCTGCGCATTTTGGTGGATGAAGCGATCAATATGCATGACCGTATTGTTGGCAGTCTGATCAAAAGGAGCAAGCGCAAATACGCAGAACAATTACAGAAAGAAAACCGGCTGATCAAACAGGCCATTAATACCTTGGCCACTCTTGGTGATGTATTGGTCGAGAGCCGGGAAAAACAAAGTGATGTCTGGAAGGCTATCGACAACACGTTTTCGTGGAGTGATTTACAAACCCGATTCAAAGAAGCCGAAGAACTATCCAGTCCCAGCAAAATGAATCCATTGAGGTTTACCGCAAACCAGTATCCCCAAATGCGGCGCTACACTCCTGATTTACTGGAGCATTTTGATTTTCAGGCAGCGAAAGGCGGTCAGGAAGTATTGGATGCCATCACACTTCTTCGGGATATGAATCGGGACGGTAAAAGGAAACTGCCTGATGATGCACCTATGTCGTTTATCCCAGCTCAATGGGTCTCGCTTGTCTTTCAGAATAACGAGCCTGATAAGCATTTTTATGAATTATGTGCGCTCAGTGAGTTACGGAATCATCTGCGCTCCGGCGATATCTGGGTTCCCGGAAGCAGGCAGTACCAAGACTTTGATGGCTACCTGATGAGCAAAGACACGTATGACGAAATGAAACAACGTGATGACCTACCTGTTGCTATCGAAACAAATTTCCAGCACTACATCTCAGAGCGGCTGAGCCTGTTGAAAAGTGAGTTGGATAAAGTAAACCGTCTCCTTCAACAGGGCAATCTGGACGATGTAACGATCAAGAAAAACAGCTTCCATGTAAAACCTCATAAAGCCACTGACACACCAGAAGAAGCCAAGAGTCTTATCAAGGAGATTTATCAGGCTATGCCGAAGATCAAGATAACCGATCTGTTGGTTGAGGTGGATGGCATCACCGGCTTCACTGAGCAGTTTACGCACCTGCGGACAGGACTTCCGGCTGATGACAAGCAAAGTCTGCTCACCGTCATATTATCCGATGCCATTAATCTGGGACTGACTCGAATGGTGCAGGCATGCCGAGGAACCACCTTCAAACAACTCAGCTGGACAGCAGACTGGTATGTCAGAGATGAAAGCTATTCGCGAGCCTTGTCGGAACTGGTTAACTTCCACCATAAAACCGAACTGGTTAATAGCTGGGGTGATGGCAGCACGTCTTCATCAGACGGGCAGAATTTTCCGGTTGGCAATGTCGCCCGCCGGCTGGGTGATGTGAACCCGAAGTATGGCAGTCAACCCGGAGTGACTGTCTATACCCATATCTCCGACCAGTACTCGCCCTATCACACCCGACTAATTCATACCAATACCCGTGACGCCACTTATGTTCTGGACGGGCTTCTTTACCACGGTTGTAATTTGAACATCAAAGAGCATTACACGGATACTGCCGGGTTTACGGATCATGTGTTTGGCCTTTGTCATTTGCTGGGCTTCAAATTTGCCCC
Source organism: Parendozoicomonas verongulae (assembly GCF_009711465.1). GTDB lineage: Bacteria > Pseudomonadota > Gammaproteobacteria > Pseudomonadales > Endozoicomonadaceae > Sansalvadorimonas > Sansalvadorimonas verongulae. Next base: position 4,264 of record NZ_SMME01000835.1, read on the forward strand.
GCGAATCCATGATATTGGCGACCTCGTTCTTTACACGTCAGATAAACCGGACTGCTGGGGTAAACTGACAAACATTCTGGGTGAACGAATCAAATCACGAACCATTGAAAAGCAGTGGGATGACATTCTCAGGCTGACCAGTTCAGTTAGCCTTGGCACCGTCACAGCCTCTCTGATTCTCAGGAAGCTGTCGTCATACCCTCGGCAGAACAAACTGGCCTTGGCGTTGCGAGAGTTTGGCAGGTTAGAGCGAACACTGTTTCTTCTGGAGTGATGCAGAAACCGGAGCTTCGGGCAAGAGTGCAAGCGGGACTCAATAAGGGCGAAGCCAGAAACGATCTTGCCAGAGCCGTATTTTTCAATCGGCTTGGTGAGGTGAGAGACAGGTCATTCGAAAACCAAAGCTACCGTGTATCCGGTCTGAACCTTGTTGTTGCAGCCATTATCCTCTGGAATACGATTCATTTGGAGGAAGCTATTGCCGAGGTCAGAAAGCGGCGAACGGTGCCGGATGAATACCTGAGCTACCTGTCTCCTTTAGGCTGGGAGCATATTGGTTTAACGGGGGATTATATCTGGAGGATAAGGTCTTGAGAGGTGTGGTTGCCTTTCCTTTTAGCCTTTAATTACCAAGGGCTTAAGAGTCTTAGCGTACGATTTTTTCCTTTCTATGGCGTGACCCCTATTTCTACCCACACCGAGATACCCAGTTTCCCTTTGCGAATCAGTTTGGCTGGTGCCGGGGCGGTGACGATGGCGGGTGTTTGCTTGCACTGGCAGGTTTTGAGATAACGATGCCTGCGGTAACGCCGGATATGGGGCTGAACTTCCACCTCAACAACATCGCTGTCTTCTGTGCCAAAAGGTTTGAAGGGCAGGCCACATTGAGAACACTGTTTTTGGTGTATTTCAAGGTCGAGGTCTTCGTGAATCACAGGAAGAGAGGTGACGGTTGTACGACCATGGCCCCTTTGCTGTCCCCTGGGTTTTGCTGAAGACTTGGTTTGTTTTTCCTGTTTTTGCAGGGCGGCGTGCTTCTTTTCCGTTGAGCGGCCAAAAACCAGATGCTGCATTTCCGCCAACTGGTTTTTGAGGATTTCAATCTGCTCATGTAAGGCCGCTGTTTCACCGGCGTGCTCGGCCTTCATGTGTTTAATTTAGTCAAGCGCTTCCTGCTCCCGAGCGCGAGTGCGTTGCCACTGGATGCGCCACTGTTTGGCTTGCGCCTTCAGCTCAATGTAGTTCGCCTTGCTGAGTGTGACTTGAGCGTAGGCAAAGGGAACTTTTATTGGGTCAGGAGCATCCTCTGTATCGAGAAAGAATTCAGAGGTCAGCATGGAGGGAAATATAGTCGCTCCCGGGAAGAACGGAGGCTTTGATTATGGGTTCACGGAATACTTACCAAAAATTCACCAGAGTGTTGCTATGCCACTGATATTATTATACATTACGCACCCGCTGACGAGGCAAGCACCTCCCGGCAAAACAAACTGGTGAGGTGTCCGAGTGGCCGAAGGAGCAC
>NZ_SMME01000835.1:5795-18633 GCF_009711465.1 Parendozoicomonas verongulae
TGAATCCCGCGCCTGTTATAGGTCGCGGGATTTTTGCGTTTATAAGCGCACAAAATCCCCTGCTTTCCCGCACTGTTCCCGTTTTTAAACGGATTCCCCGTTGTTCCTTATATTTCCTCTGTTTTACCCCTGTTTTGCCCTTTTTCAGACCTGTCCTCTGTTTTTCAGGTTTTAGAGGGCATTTCGAGGCACCTGAATTTTCTTATTGAAATCAACTGTCTATGAGTGGTGTAAAAGCACTGTCGTTTAGGGTTCGTGAAATCCTATGGTTGCAGAGAGTAGGCAAACAGGGGAGCTAGCCCACCTGTTTGCAAGTGAGTATTCATTAACATGATGAATGCCGGTGAACGTTATGGAAAAGAGTTACGCAGCCCAACTACATTGAAGTCAGCTTTGTAGAAAACACACAGTGATAACAACTTATTCTCATAAAACCTCAGAGATACCACGGCCGGTTTCGAGGACGTTGCATGTTGATCTTCCCTTTCAACCGTTCCTGGCTTTAATAGGGTTCGGGTATGATCTCAGTGATTTGCAAAACTTCTGTCAGCGTCTTTCGATTATCTATCATATCTTTCAGAGTGTAGTTGTTCAGTACAGTCACAAAGGCGTTCATAGCCTCAGAAAAGGCGTCTTTCAGACGACAGTTACCGGTCAGCAGGCAATTCCCATGGCTGCAGTCTACGACATCAAGGTGTTTTTCCAGCAGCTGAATAGTCTCCCCTAGCAGAATATACTCCGCAGGTTTGCCAAGTGTAATCCCACCACCTTTACCACGTATGCCCTTAACCAGCCCTTCACGGGTGAGCTGATTGATAACCTTTACCATGTGATTGTGCGACACAGAGTATGTCTCTGTGATTTCACTGATACGGGATATCTGCCCCTTCGGTTGAAGGGCCAGAAACAAGAGAGCACGTAAGCCCATATCGGTATAAGTCGTCAGTCGCATAAGGCCTGCCAGCAAAGGGAAGTGTGGAAAAATAATATCAAAGTATCTATTGAACATGCATTTAAAATACAACATTATAAAGATGTATTTCAAATGCACCTTAAGAAAGTAAGCTTATAGTATCAGGATGACCATGCTATCTTCCGAAACCATCGCCACCATCAAAGCCACGATACCCCTCTTGGAAACTGTTCGCACAGACCTGACCCGTCATTTTTACGAACGCATGCTCAGCCACCACCCTGAGCTGAAAGATGTGTTTAATATGCGTCACCAGGAAACGGGCAAACAACCTGCCGCCCTCTTTGAGGCTGTATTGGCTTATGCCCAGAATATAGAAAACCTCGAGACTCTTCTGCCCGCTGTTGAGCGTATTGCCCATAAACATACAAGCTTTTTGATCAAGCCTGAGCAATATGAAATTGTCGGGCACCATCTGATTGAAACTATCAGGGAACTGGCAGGTGAAGCTGCGACACCAGAGGTTCTTCACGCCTGGACAGAGGCCTATCAGCTGTTAGCACAGATTTTCATTAAAAGGGAAGATGAGCTCTATGAGCAAAGTCAATCAGCCAATGGCGGCTGGCGGGGGGCTCGTACATTTATCGTCTCAAAAAAGGTGAAGGAATCCGCTCAAATCACCTCTTTCTATCTGGAGCCAGCAGATGGTAAACCAGTGGCTGCTCACCAACCTGGCCAGTATCTGGGTATCAAGGTCAAGCCGCCAACATCAGCCAATCAGGAGATTCGCCAGTACTCTTTATCTGACGCTGCAAATGGTCAGTATTATCGCATATCTGTAAAGCGTGAGACGGCATCTGTAAATGGTGTTGTTTCCAACCATCTTCACGACAATGTGATGGAGGGAGATAAGCTGGAAGCTATGCCACCTGCGGGTGACTTTACAATGGATGTAACCCGGCAAAACCCTGTCGTACTGTTAAGTGCTGGTGTTGGCCTGACGCCTTTACTTTCCATGCTGAATACACTTCTGGAAGGTGGACATCAGGCACCTGTCTTCTGGTTACACGGTTGCGAAAATGGCAGCAACCATGCGTTTTCTGAGGATATCGCACGCAAAAGCACCGAACATGACAACCTTCACTCGTACGTTTGGTATAACGCTCCGGAAGAAAAGGATGAAAAGAAGCCATATGCCAACGGGCTGATGGACCTGGAAGCACTGCGCAGTGATATTAACAAACCCGGCACTCACTTTTACTTCTGCGGCCCCATTGCCTTCATGAAATTTGTGAAGGAGACACTAGAGCACTGGGGGGTCATGGAGGCATACATTCATTACGAAATATTTGGCCCACATAGCACTTTGTAGCCCCTGGCGTTCTGCGCAGTGTTTGCCACTGCGCAGCAGACAGATATATTGCCTCGAAGCACTTGCTATTTTCTTTATTGATTGCCATACCTCACTCCCCTTTGAGGATAGCGGTTCGAAGATGACATAGTGTGAAAGGCTCATGGAAAGCTCTGGTGGATCGCTGGATTCAAGCAACAAGTGCCACATTAAAAGGCTTTTCAGTTCTCAACCTGATCAACCACTCACCAAACACAGCATCTGTTTGCTCTGGTCTGACGAGAATGGCACGTGCTCCATGAACAAAAGCCGTTCGTAGCATCTTGTTTCCTCTCTTACTGATGCCAAGTAACTTGCTTTTGCCTCCGGTCGAGTTTGATAATGATTACTCATAAGGGCAAGACTGATAATTAGCCAGCTCGTAACTACTTTTGTGTTCGCACCACTCACAAGACACCCTTCCCATAAAATCAGGCAGAGGTCGTCATCTGAAGCTTTGACCAAACAACAGAATTCAGAGGTATAGCTTCGAGGAGGAAGCAGGGGCTGGGCATTTAAAGTCCCTGCCTATAGCAAACTTAGAATTACAACCGCGCTTTTTGATTAGCGGATCGTTACTGCTACTCTTGAGCTTCTTTGCAGGCAACCATATACATAATAGCTTGAGCACCCACATAATATATAAGGCTTGCCTTACTCTCAAAATCACTGGCAAAGCTTGTTCCCATAGCCATGACTGCCAAGGCAACCATGCCGAATGAAATGGCAGCTTTCAAAAAAGTAGCATTATTTGATCCAGCAAACTCTCTTTTCAGAATACTAAGAATGACCAGAACTAATGCAAGCAGCTCAAGAACTCCAATAGTGACCCATCCTAAGCCAGTGAGCGAGGAAAGAGGTGAGCCTGCAAGTGAGTCTGTAAGCCACTGAGGAGGGGCAGAAAATTTGCTAAAAGCACTCCAAAATAGAGCGATTTGTGCAATATACAAGCTGGAAAATATAGCTATTTTTGTAAGGAAAGAAAGCTTTAATAAATTTTTCATGCGATATTCTAACTCCCTAATTCATACTAAATTGTAAAAACGCTGTATATGACCATTGCATGATTACGTAAAAACCAGCATATAGGCGAAAAGGAGGTTGGAAAAGTTAGGTCTTCTACGTATTGGTATTGGTTTTTTCAGATCAGAATAGAGGGGGAGAGTATTGTCACTATTAACCGAGCCGCAAACGGGGTAGTAAAACAAATCATTATCACGATTCATAAAACCCAGAGCATTTATGTGCTGACTGTTAACTGAGGGAACTCTCAACTGCTCTCCCCTCTGTTGCCAAGCGTAAGGAAGACAAGGTTGTTGAGAAAACCAGATCATGCCAATCCGGATCGAATCTGGCTGTATGGTTCTGAAGCCTTAGGTACTTCAACCCTGAGTAGTGATATTGATATCGCATTTCTGGATGAGAGTTGCACGGATATCTCTGCGATAAAGGAAGAGATTGAGCAACTGTCCACTCTGGTAAAGGTTGATGTCACCAATCTGGCTCATGTCAATGAGCGGATGCAGAAACGTGTCATCACAACAGGCAAAGTGATTTTCAGCGCCACTCTTCAGCTTCGGGCAGAAGATGGTGTGGATAACTTTGGAAGAGCTCACTGATCCTGACAGCATTTATCTTGATGTTACCGTTAAGCGTTTTGAATTCACATTCGAGATGAGCTGGAAGGCGATCAAGCGAGTTCTGGCCTGGCGAGGAATAGAAGCCAATAGCCCTCGATCCTGCTTTAAGGAAGCCTACCAGCAGGGCTATATCACCAATGAGCAGGAATGGTTAGCAATGATCGAATCTCGCAATCTTACAGCTCACACCTGCGATGAAATGGAAGCGCGGCAGCTGGCACTGCGGGCGAGACAGTTCCATAAAGCCTTTGCAGAGCTTTATCTGGCTTTGGAATCCCAGCTGGAACCATAATAGGAAGCGTACCTGTGCCTTCCAAGCCCCCCTGCCAGAGAGCAAAATGATATTAATACAGGCTGGAGGTAGAATATGGTTATGAGAGGACTCACTGGGGCGTTCACCACCCCAGTTGGCGTGCAGTTTGTTCGGAGACTTCCAAGCCAATATCAGGCACCAAGCCAGTAATAGTGATTGTTGGCCTTCTTACCAACCCTGCCTTGCTCCACCAGTTTTTCAAACAGACTATCTGCTTCTTCTGCGTTTAATGCAAAATGTTTGGTGACCGCACGCTTTGTGCAAACCACCTCTTTATTGGTGATGGCACTGATAATCTTATCCAGCAGGATCTGAATAGGATCAGGCTCAGAAGGTTTCTCTTGTTCAACCTGTTTCTGTTCAAAGTGCGGCAACAACCCTGCAAGCTCAGTCTCTGCTCCTGCCTTCGTATCTACAGGCTTAGCTTTCTTCCCTTCATGGTTACGATAGAAGTAGCAGAAGCGCTGCTCTTCACCAATGACCCCCACAAAGAACGCAGCAAAGAAATCGAGAAGGATAGATAGAAATACAACCAATCCCAGCTGTGCTTGAGAGGAACTGGTACCAAAGGCCTTAGCGAGGCTTTCAATCAAACCAATCACTGAGCCTTGTGCAACAGGTGGCAGACTGTCGCGTTCTTGTGCAAGCATTTGCTGCTCTTTGCGCAGTTTGGCATTCTCTTTTTGAATACGTCCTACACCAGTAGCAATCCGCTCCATCTCAATATATTTTTGTGCCGCGATATTGTTGAGTTGAATCTGCTTTTCAATAGATTCAATTTCACGGTTATAGGTCGCAATTTTAGCCTGCTGAATGGCAATATGCCCTTGAGCGCTATTAGTCGCACTGTTGATACCACCCACACTACCACCGATAGAGATAGCCGCCAGCACCAGATAAAAGACCAAAGCCAGCACTGCCCCTGATAAGTTTTGATGGGCTCGGCGCTCACCAAATTCATACCAGGCATAAAACTTTCCAGCCTCAAAAATAATCGCCAACCCGCCAAATAGCACCTTCATCAGAAGGCCGTCGTTTATCGAGAGAAACAACAGTAGAGAAAAGATTGTGGAAGCAACAATCGCCGCACCCGTGAATGAATACACACTCACCATTGCGAAACGGCCCTTGGGAAAACGGGAACCGATTTGTTGTTGATAATTCATAAACAACTAGACGTAAACTAAAAGTCTCAAAGACAGGGCACAGCAGAGTACAAAAAACAGCCAATACCACCAATAATCGTCTGAGCTTACCGTGAAACTGTTGCTCAGGTATATAAATACAAACACTACCCCCTATTAGAGAGCAGGTGGCACTCTTTATAAAACCAGCTATCCTTTCCCGGTTTTTGGCTATTCGTGCTCAACTGGTACATAATCTCGGTTGACTTGTCAAAAAGGTTACCGCTGTCCAAGCAGCCACCAGAACAGCAACAATGTAGAAGGTTATAAACAGCCATGGGCAAAAAGGTCATCCCCAAAAATAAAGATAAGGATGAACTTTCATGGCCATAAAGCGCATAAGGGAAAATGATGACAATCAGCATTGGCAAACCGGTTGAAGACTTTTCAGCCAAGGCGACAAACAACACCACCGTTTCACTGAAAGCTCTTCAAGGGACAAACTTCGTACTCTACTTTTACCCGAAAGACAACACTCCCGGCTGCATCAGCGAAGGGCAGGCCTTCTCTGAATACCACCCACTGTTCCTCGAAGCGGATACCAAAGTATTTGGTGTATCCCAAGATACAATGGCGTCCCACAATAAGTTTCGGGAGAAGCAGGAGTTTCCCTTTGAACTGGTGGCCGACACTAAAGGCGAGCTCTGTGAATTGTTCGATGTCATCCGCCTGAAAAGAAAGGGTGAAGAGGAGTTTATGGGTATTGAGCGCAGCACCTTCCTGATAGACAAAGATGGCATCCTCCAGCACGAATGGCGCAGAGTAAAAATCAAAGATCACGTTGATGATGTGCTGCAAGCAGCCCAAGCCCTGGCAGGGCTGACACAAGAAGAAGAGGAGAGCACAGAGGAAAGCAGTGGTTCGGGTACTTAATACCTTACTTTCTCCTCAGCAGGCACAAAAATGGCGACCGGTTTCACCCGCTCGCCATTTTTCTTGAGACCGGCTTATTGCCTTATTCCGGTTGCGTTTGCCCCACAGCAGGCCAGGCAGAGAACACAGCCTTTACCAGAGTGGCTAAAGGAATAGCAAAGAACACACCCCAGAATCCCCAAATACCACCAAAAAGCAGAACCGCAATAATGATGGCAATAGGGTGCAGGTTAACTGCTTCACTGAACAACAGCGGAACCAGTACATTGCCATCGAGAGCCTGAATCACACCATACACCGCCATCAGCACAAAGAACTGGTGCTCAAAGCCCCACTGGAACAAACCAATGGCCGCCACTGGAATGGTCACAACAGCTGCGCCGATATAAGGAACTACAACTGAGAGACCAACCAGCAAGGCCAGCAGAGCCGCGTAATTCAACCCCATAAAGGCAAAAGCAATAAAGCTCGCCACACCCACAATCACAATCTCGATAAATTTACCGCGAATGTAGTTGGCGATCTGGTTACTCATCTCCTCAGACACTTGATTGATCATTCGGCGCTCTTTTGGCAACTTGGAAGAGAACCAGGCCACCAACATGGCGCGATCCTTCAGGAAAAAGAAGACGAGAATCGGCACCAGAACCAGATAAATCAGCACACCCACCAGGTTTGGTAACTTGGAGAGCGAGAAGGACACCAGCCACTGCCCCAGCGTCGTGAGTTGTGTACTGGCCGCTTCACTCCAGGCATGCACCTGCGCATCAGACACAAAACCCGGGTAAGCCTCAGGCAAATGCTGCAACATCTGCTGCCACTGCTGCACCATGCGGGGCAACTCGTTTAACAGCGTTGACCCCTGCTCCCAGATCAACGGCATTATCAGCAGGATTACTGCCAGCAGCACGGCAATAAAAAAGACAAACGTCAGGGAGACAGCCAGCATATGAGGGCACTTCATCCGCTCAAACCATGCTACACACCCTTGCAGTACAAACGCCAGCACCAGCCCTGCAAACACCGGGGCCAGCATCGTTCCGAGTACAAGGATAATTACCAGTGCCGCTGCCAACAACAGCAACAGCACGATGGCCTCTTCATCAGAGAAGTATCGGTGCAGCCAGCCGCCAATAACCCTGAACATTGTTATTCTATCCATGCTTTCTCAGTATGTATGTGTAGGTTCCTGATTCCAGCCCACTGTGAAGCAATTCATGACCTACTAAGTCAGTAAAACTGGCAAAGTCCCGCTGTGAGCCAGGGTCCGTTGCCTCCACTTTCAAAATTTCACCTGCTGCCATTGCACTTAACGCCTGTTTCGCCTTCAGCAAAGGCATGGGGCAACTCAGGCCACGAGCATCCAATTCTTTGTTAATCGACAAAGAATCAATGTCAATATTTTCAACCATAGCGCTTCTACTTTACCGGCCATGAACACATACGGTAATAGTATCGCACCCACTGCAAGGGTAATATAGAAATGTCGTCATACTGTTTTTTGGTTACGGATATCTATGGCTTTATTTAAGACTCTGCCCACAGTTTTGCGTTCTTTCTTATTGCCTCTGGCCCTGACTGCCAGCACACTGGCTAATAGTGAGATTACTCTGCCCACCATTGGTGATGCCAGCTCCAGTATTGTATCCATTCAAAAAGAGCGTGAAATTGGCGGTGTATTCCTGAAAATGCTGAACAGCCAGCTAAGTACAGAGTCCGATCCCGAGCTTGTGGAATATGTTGAAAAACTGGTGTACCGACTGGCAGAATCCAGCCAACTGCAAAACCGCGAACTCTCCATTGTTCTGATCGACAGCCCCTACCTTAATGCTTTTGCAGCGCCCGGTGGCATTGTTGGCATTAACCTCGGCCTGTTTTTCTACGCCCGCACCGAAGATGAATTTGCTGGCGTAGTCGCTCACGAATTGGCTCACCTAAGCCAGCGGCACTATGCGCGGGGCGTAGAAACAGCACAGCGGCAAAGGCTTCCCACAATCGCAGCCCTCCTTGGCAGTATTGTTCTCGCCGCCAGTGGCGCAGGCGATTTAGGCGCCGCTGCTCTCTCATCCACTGTTGCTGGCGCCCAGAGCTACCAGCTGGCATTCAGCCGTATCAACGAGCAAGAGGCTGACCGTGTCGGCATTCTGACCATGGCACGGGCAGGGATGGACCCACGGGGCATGGCCACATTGTTCGAGCGCATGAGTAAACTGGAAGGCACAGGGCCACAGTACGAATTTCTGCGCACTCACCCTTTGAGCCGTAACCGGGTATCAGACGCCCGCAGTCGTGCAGAGCAGTACCCTGCCAAACCACAAAATCCCGATGGTGAGTATCAGCTGATGCGTAACCGCGCCATTATCCGTCTGGCACAATCTCAGGAAGACATCCGTAACCGTTTTCAGAAAGAACTGAACAGCAGTCGCAGCGGACATGAAAACGCAACCCGCTACGGGCTGGCCCAGGCGGAACTCAACCTGCAAAACCCCAAGGGCGCAAAGGAAGCTTTGCAACCACTACTGGCAAGCAGCCCTAACAATATCCATTACCAGATATTACATAACCGCATTCTGTTTGAATCCGGCGATCACAAAACAGCCATCAGCAATTTAAGAAAGCTGTTAAGCGACAACCCAGGCAATTACCCAACAACCCTCGCCATTGTTGATTTGCTTTATAACGATCGCCAATACAGCGAGGCCATGAGCATCCTCCGGACAGAAAGCCGCCGTCGCCCTGACGATTCAACTATCTGGTATAACATGGCAGAAACTGCCGGTTTGGCTGGAGATATTCTCACTGTGCACACATCACGGTCACAGTATTTCTTTTTGGTTGGGGATATGGATAACAGTGTGAAGCATCTGGAGTACGCACTGGAACTACCCAACGTACCCTTTAGCCAGCGTGCTGCATTGAAAGAAAGAATTGAGGAAGTGAAGGATTACAAAAAGAAAATGAAGCTGTAATCGGTTCCCCTCAATAATGTGCTTGCAGCCAGCATAAAACTGCACCATTTAAAGGCTGGAAGATAAATATGGCACCTTCAATGATCGATACTTAAGAACAAACCAATTTCGTCTCAAGGTCCTGTGAAAGTGAGCCTTGAGACGATTCACGCTGAAGACTGAGCACTCTTTTAGAGTTATTTTGGAGTGTCAGGTACGTCTAAATTTTTTACACTGGGGTATCTTTGCCTTAACAAAAGCTCTCTCATATCTGCTTCAAGAACAGGAAGTTCGTACTTGTAACCTATATCATCGCGCAAAACGACTACATACTTACCCAAATCCTTACTTTTGGAAACAAATTCTTCCAACCAAGATTCCCTTCCACTTAAAACAACATGAGTGAGTGAAGGTAAAGAGGCAAGAATCAATATAATATCATCAAGCAGGGTGGAATAATCGTCTTTTGGGAAATAGCTGAACGAGAGATCGACTTTCTTCACATTATCAATATCAAGTTCTTCATGAATTCTACGAATTAACAGCCAGGGCATTGCTGACATACTCATATCCACAACACCTTCTCCACCACCAGTATTGCTTCTATGTCTTTCAAAAAAGGTATTTATATACTCTTCTTGAGCTGGTCTGCGCAATACAAGTGTCGGCAAGTATATATCAGTTGCTATAATATTCTCTGGGTAGAAGATCATAAGAGGGGTTGCTATCCAACCAGCAGCTTTAGCAATATGCTCATTGACCAGGGGTGAGGCCAAGCCACCTATAACAACAAAATCTGCTACCCCATCTTGAAGAAGCTCTTGAAGAACAATAAGTCCCGCCTCTGTTCCAGATAATACAGACCTTGTTAAAAATCCCTCAGCCAAAACAAGTGTCGGAGATTCAGACGATAACGGCTTGCTCTTTTTTGATTCAATTATCTTAGAAGCAGGATAGCTAGCATCCGCTTGCGTAAAATTCAGGTATGCGTATTTTTCTCTCGCATTTTCTACAAGTGAAGAATTAATTTCCAACCCGTGACCTATTGTGCGTATACCATTATGTTCCAGCTCTCTTGATGCTAAATCCAGTTCGGTCCCAGAGCCACAGCCCAATGCGAACAAATGCGCACCATACCTCTTGGCATCCTCACACAAAGATGACTCATAACATAAAGAATCTCGAAGAATATTAACTAAAACAGGCCTATGCCAAGCATAAAAGCTTGATGCCTTTTTGCCATAAAACTCTTCCGTCATTACAGGAATAACATGTTGTCTCAAAAAAAATGGAATCGATTGAAAGGCTTCCGGCTTTATAACTTGTGGTGCTTGCCCCATAGTTGGGTAATAATAAACATTATCCAAAGTCGCGCCATACTCCGGAAGCATTCGCCTACGCTCCCGCCAACTTTTAAGACAATCTCCATCAGGCTTATACAAATCACATCCCGACTCATGCTCCAATGCGATATAAATCCCCCCCTGTCTTGTATAAGCCTCCTCAAGGTGAGGGGGATAAGCATAATCAATGAGTTTGAGTGCATGGACAGCTTTACCTTCAGGCGAGCGCAATGTTTCCCTAACAGGAACCGGGAGTCTCAGGATTCTTATGCTAGCCCTTCTTGATGGCGGATCGACTGGCTGAAAAACTGGGGTGAGGGCACTGAGATCATTTTGCAAGGAAGGAACAAGTAACTCCCACTGCCCAAGAGGCTGATTGACAGGTGTTTGAAGGCCAGCATGAGCCATAAACACATAAAAAAAAATAAAAACTAATACGCTCTGAAAATACCCTCCTCCTCTTCTACACAAATCAAGAAGCAGCCTCCAGAGAAAGGGAGAAAAATCACTTTTATGATCGGATACAGTTAAGTACTGATCATGACTATTTGAACCCAAAATACGTGCCTTCCTATCTCAGGACATCTCACGAGCAGGTGGCTAAAGATAGTGCAACACTTTTCCCTCAACCAATTTTTGGCACAAAAGGTTGAACTCTATGACTTTCGCCTTGGAAATAAACGGATGTTTTCTCACAGAACATCGCCACAACCAAAGGCAAGAATTCCCTCAGATGTATAGCAGGCACCCTGAGCAGGATGCCAGGATGCCAGGATGCCAAAATCCTCTATTATCAGGCTGCAGCCGCCTGACTGGTGAAATCCAACATACGCTGCAAAGGCTTCACGGCCTCAACGCGAACGTCTTCAGGTACTTCAATCACACCACCCTTACCTTCCAGAGCATTAATCACACCCTGAAGAGAGTTCAGAGCCATCCATGGGCAATGGGCGCAGCTGCGACAACTCGCACCCTGCCCTGCTGTTGGCGCTTCAATCAAGGTTTTCCCTTCACCAGCTATCTGCTGCATTTTGTAGAAAATGGCACGATCCGTTGCCACGATAAAGGTATCGTTTTTCATCGAAGCTGCCGCATGAATGAGCTGACTTGTAGAGCCAACCACATCAGCAATTTCCACCACAGACTCTGGAGACTCCGGATGTACCAGCACTGCTGCATTCGGATAAACCTTCTTAAGATCAAGAAGACCTTTTGCCTTAAACTCCTCGTGAACAATGCAAGCACTATCCCACATCAACATATCTGCGCCTGTTTGCTTTTGAATGTAGCTACCGAGGTATTTGTCAGGCGCCCAGATAATTTTCTCATCTCGGGCCGCCAGCTCATCCACAATCTCAAGAGCACAGCCAGAGGTCACAACCCAATCGGCCCGGGCTTTTACGGCAGCGGAGGTGTTGGCATACACAACAACTGTATGATCAGGGTGACTGTCGCAAAAAGCAGCGAACTCATCTTCCGGACAGCCCAGATCCAGAGAGCAGGTTGCCTCCAAATCAGGCATCAGGATGGTTTTCTCGGGGCTGAGAATTTTGGCGGTTTCTCCCATAAACTTCACACCGGCAACAACCATGGTGTCAGCCGGGTGCCTGGCACCAAAGCGAGCCATTTCCAGAGAATCGGCCACACAGCCACCAGTCTCTTCGGCCAGAGCTTGCAGCTCCGGAGCGGTGTAATAGTGGGCCACCATCACGGCATTCTTTTCTTTCAGCAGTTCACGAATGCGCTGCTTGAGCTTTTCCGGATCAGCCGTTTCCTGTACGGGGCGCGCCTCAAGGCTGTCGAGGTGCTGGCGAACAAAGCTTCTGTCCTGTACTTGCGTCATGCGGGTATTCTGTCACTCTCATTGTCGTTGCCGCCCAGTTATCCAAACTCAACGGCAAACCAGTCCAGCCATGCACATCTGCAGGGTAGCAATACCAGCGGCATAAAACGGTACATGACAATTTGCACGGCATGTTAGCACGGAAATTTCATAAAACCGAAATACAAGCGTGAGAAATAAGAAGGTCAGAAAAGATATAGGGGGGAGACTTTTACAGGAAAGTCTTTTTAAAAGAAAATGGTGGGTCGTGTAGGATTCGAACCTACGACCAATTGGTTAAAAGCCAACTGCTCTACCAACTGAGCTAACGACCCACAAACAACCATCCAGCGCATGGATAGATATTTTTGAGAGGACTCTTTAGAAAAGAGAATGGTGGGTCGTGTAGGAT
>NZ_SMME01000835.1:18643-34282 GCF_009711465.1 Parendozoicomonas verongulae
CTTCAAAGTGCCCGGCACTCTCAACCGGAGCGGTGCGTATCTTACAGAATTACCAGCACCGTGCAACCTTAGCATTTTCCGAAACAAACATGAGAGCCTGTTGGCACAGGGATCTATCAACTATCCTTCCAGATTTCGCAGATAAACATCTGCCAGTCGAGCTGCAGAACTACCAGCAAAATCCTTGATAGCCTTCTGCAGGTATTCCTTCGCCTTAACGCGATCACCCTGACGATCATAAACCTGTCCCAGCTTATAGGTCGCATCGGCACGCTTATCACTGAAAGGATACTTTTCCAGCAGCAGAGCAAAGGCTTCCTTAGCTGTTTTCAGGTTACCCTGAGCCAAGTACACCTCACCAAGCCAGTACTGGGCATTATCCACATAAGTACCGGACGGATATCTTTCGATATAAGTTTTCAGCCCAGCAACCGCTTCCGGGAATTTGCGATCCCGAATCAACTGGAAGGTGTCATGATACAGCACATCTCCAGCTTTTTTCGCGGCTGCTTGTGCAACATCAGGGGAAATGTTGCCAGCGGAAGAGGATACGGCCGTATTTTTCGGCACAGCAGACATGCTGGTTCCAGACGCACTCTCTGCAGAACCAGAGAGCTGGGAAATGCGTCGGTCAAGATCAAGGTAGCGATCACGATTCTCTTTCAGAATACGATCAATCGCATTGCCCTGCTCCTCCACCAAACCACGTAACTCCATCACTTCTCGCTGCAGAGCACCCAGCTGGTTCAGCAGAACCGCTGGCTGCTCCACTCCAGAGTCCGTACTCACAGGAGTCACAACAGCAGTATTGACATTGGGGTTCACAACAGGTGCTGGCGCAATTGCTGCTCCGGTAGTTGGTGCGGACGAACGGCCCGCACTCACTACAGGAATGGAAGACGCCTGTGCTGCCTGAACAGTCAGGGCCGCCATCGCCAGCCCCAGCAGAGCATTCCTTGCTGTCATGCAATTAACCTTCTATAGGAACGATAACAGCGCGACGGTTATTAGCCCATGCTGCTTCGTTATGAGAGGGATCAACGGGCTTCTCAAAACCATAGCTCACGACTTCAATACGACTGGAAGAGATGCCCTTCAGAGCCAGGTAGCTTTTCACGGCCTTGGCACGACGCTCACCCAGAGCCAGGTTGTAAGTGCGAGTACCACGCTCGTCGGTATGACCTTCGATCACCAGCTTGCTGTTCACGCCAGCCGGGCTGGTCATGTAAGCAGCCTGTACGTCCAGAGCCTTGATGTCATCGGAGCTCAGTTTGTCACTATCAAAACCAAAGTGGACAGTATCCTGTTTCAGCAGCGCTTCGATCTGCTCAACGGAGCCCTGAACCTTGCCAGAGTCGATAACAGCCTGCACAGCAGGATCAACCAGAGGAGTTGTAACGACAGCCGTTTGAGCACCACCGACTGTACTATCCTCTGTACCTGCTACACCGGAACCTGCAGTCTGGGTGCCAGTAGAGGCACAACCTGCAAGCCAGATGACAGCTAATCCAGTGGCGAACCCCTTTGTGATATTGCCAAACTTCATTTTGAACTCCCAATTCACCATAACTAAAAAACTCGACAAAGGTAACAGAGTTGCCCTCTGCAAACCAGAACACCCGTTCTATCAAGTCGAAGATATCCTGATTTCACCCTCTAATTTAAAAAGGGTGACCAGGCGGGCTCCCGAACATCTCCCTCCGTGGATGGCAGGCGGAAACTTACGCGCCCATCGGCAGAGATAATACCCAGTACGCCTTTGCCTTCCCCTTTTGCAGAGTAAATCAGCATACGACCATTGGGCGATACATCCGGTGCATCTTCAAACGGCGAAGACGACAGTAAACGCATACGGCCTGTATCTATCTCCTGAACCGCCACATTATAGGACTGATCCCCCTTACCTTTGTGGATATAGGCAAGGCTCTTGCCATCAGGGAAGACTCGCGCACGGGCATTAAAGCGTCCCTCAAAGGTCAGGCGTTTCACTTTGCCGGTGGCCAGTGTGACTTCATAGAGCTGTGCCGAACCACCACGGTTGGACGTAAACACTATGCTCTTTCCGTCTGGCATCCAGGACGGCTCATTATCCATGGCGTAGTGGCGGGTTACCTGTGTAAGTGCACGGGTTGTAAGATCGAGCACATAAATGTCAGGGTTGCCGGATTTGGACAGTACCATAGCCAGTTTCTGACCATCCGGTGACCATTTCGGCGCACTGTTCAAACCACGGAAGCTGCTGATACGTTCACGACGCCCCGTCGCCAACTCCTGTATATAGATAGCAGGGCGACCCGTTTCAAAGGAAACATAGGCCAGCCTTCGGCCATCGGGAGACCAGCTGGGAGCAAGAATAGGTTCTTTGGATTGCAGAACAGGTACCGCACGATGGCCGTCCATATCCGCGTAAACCAGTTTGTAGTCAGTACTGTTTTCGTTGTGCCGGTTGGCCACTACATACACGATACGAGTAGAGAAAAAGCCACGGACGCCCGTAATTTTCTCGTAAACCGCATCACTGATACTGTGAGCCACAGAGCGCAGCTGGTTACGGTTGCCAGACACCTCACCGCGCACAACGGATTTCTGGGCCAGCACATCGAACAGTTCGTAATTCACCCTGTAACGACTGCCAGGCTGTTCGGTCACCTGCCCAATCACAAGATAGGATGTCCCTAAACGGCGCCAGTCGCCAAAGTACACCTCACTGGCCTTGGATGGAAAACCAAGGAACTGGCTGGTGGGTACAGGTGCAAACTGTCCACTCAAACGCAAGTCATTGCCTACAATCCCGGCAATATCTTCAGGCAGAACACCTTGACCACTCCAGGCAAAAGGCACAACGGCCACGGGTACGGCTTTATCATTGCCCTGAGTAATTTCAATAGTAAGCTCGGCACGGGCCAGACTCACCATTATCAACAGAAAACCAAAGAGGGCGACTCGCAAGTATGCTCTCATTTCAGCAGGTCCTCGGGGTTAAATAAAAAGGTGAACTCACGGAAATTTTTCTCAAAAATCCGGCTTTCAATATTTCTTATTTCTCTAAACGGTGCTGCACTGTTCACCGCCTGCTGGGCAGAACGATCAAAGGCTTCATCGCCACTGCCCCGCACCTTGGCAATACTGATCACTTCACCCGTGGGCGCAAGCCGTATACGCAGAACAACGGTCATCCCCCGTCGTGCGCTGGCCGGGCGACTCCACCGAGACGACACCAGACTGGCAATCACCTGAGTGTAACTCGCCACCTCTGCCTGATCAGCCTTTAACTGTGCGGCCTGCTGGCGAGCCTGTTGCTCCCGCGCCATGGCAGCCAGCATCTCCTGTTCCCGCTGCTTTTGCAACTGATCCAGACGCTCCTGTTCCTTACGTTGCCTTTCCCTTTCTGCAGCCGCTTTCTCACGCTGTTTGCGCTCTTCTTCCTGCTTGCGCTTCAGGGCAATCGCCTTTTGATCCACCTTAGGCTTAGGTGGTGGCTTTTTCACCGGCTGCCTGGGAGCCGGCTTTGGTTGTGCTTTGGGTTTTGGCCTGGGTTCCGGTGCAACTCTGGGGGCAGGTTTGGGCTTTGGTTTGGGTTTGGCCTGTTCCAGCGTGACCACACGGGCAGATACAAAACTGGGGCTGGGGTTAATCGTCCTGGTTTCCGACGAAGACGGCATCACCATAAACAAGCCAATCAACAAAACCGTGTGCAGTACAGCCGAGAAGAGGATGGGCAATCGCCAGTTACCACTTCCCTGCCCTTGCACTGCGTTGATTATTCGCCAGAAGAACTTGTCCTTCACGCTCAGTTCAGCTCCCCTGGCTCAGTAATCAGACCCACATCCTCAACCCCTGCTTTCTGCAAAGTCGCCATAGCCTCTACAACCGAACCGTAACGGGCAGCTTTATCACCTTTTACCAGCACCAGAGTAGACGGGCTGGCACGTTTGATTTTACGCACCTTGTCGGTCATTTCATCCAGTGGCAGAGCCTTATCACCAGTGGACTCAAGGCTGAGGTAATAGGAACCATCGGCCTTGATAGAGATGATCAGCGGCTCTTCGCCCTTGGGAATCTCAACGGGTTTGCTGTCAGTTTTCGGCAACTCAACATGCACCCCCTGAGTAAACATGGGGGACGACACCATAAAGGCCACCAGCATCACCATCATGATGTCGATAAACGGCACCATGTTGATTTCTGACATAGGTTTACGACGAGCACTGCGCGCCATAATTACCCCTCCCCGTGGGAATCGGGAGACTGCTTCTTCACCTGTGCATGTACCTGACGGTGCAGAATGCTGGAGAACTCTTCAGCAAAGGTTTCATAACTGGTAAGCAGCTGCTCAACACGGGCATTGAAACGGTTAAAGGCCACAACCGCAGGAATTGCGGCTACCAGCCCCACAGCAGTGGTTACCAGTGCTTCCGCAATACCGGGCGCAACGGCGGCCAGTGTCGTCTGTTGAACATGTGCCAGTCCACGGAAGGAGTTCATAACACCCACCACAGTACCGAACAGGCCGACATAAGGGCCAGTGGAACCAACTGTTGCAAGAAAAGGAAGGTGGGCTTCAAGGCTTTCCTGTTCACGGGTGACTGCCACACGCATGGAGCGCTGCACACCATCCATCATGGCATCGGCATCTACCCCCTGACCACGCAAACGGGTGAACTCCCGAAAGCCCGCCATAAAGATGCGTTCCATACCGCCATCGGGGTCACTGTCGCCGTGCACTTCCCGATAAAGAGTGCCAAGATCCATGCCAGACCAGAAGCGGTCTTCAAAAGAGACGGCAGACCGGCGAGCGTTGCGCAGCACAATGGCGCGCTGAACAATAAACACCCAGGACACAATAGACGCAGCCACTAACATCAACAGCACAAACTGAACAATCCAGCTGGCATTCAGTACCAGCGCCCACATAGATGTACCTTCTGTCACACTTTCCTCACTTGGCAATCATTTCAAACCTGAAGCATCCGCTCCTAGGCATCAGAATCCTGGGATGATAACAACATGGCCTGCCGGACATTCACCGGCAAACCCACAGGGCGCAAACTGTTTGCACTGACACAGGCAATCGCCACCTTGCCACTGCACAGTTCCTCCTCGCCGCGCCAGATAGACTGAATCATATCGAAACCGGCTCGACCACGGCGGGACAGGCTGACAGTCACATTAAGAGAGTCATCCAGCCTGGCGGGTTTCAGGTAATCGATAGATGTATTGCGCACAACAAACAAAACACCGTCGTACATCAAAGCCTGCTGGTCAAAGCCCAGACTGCGCAGATATTCTGTACGCGCCCGCTCCATAAACTTCAGGTAGTTTACATAGTAAACAATACCGCCGGCATCGGTATCTTCGTAATAAACACGCACCGGCCAGTCAAAAACTTTATCGGCCACACTGCACCTCAGAGCCTTTTCTCCGTTATACCATGGAATACAACGTATGAGAGGCAGCCGTACAAAATGTTACAACTGCCTGATCGTTTACCCCGGCCTTTACATGGTCACAGGCACAACACGGTTCGTGCCTTGCTGGGAATAAATCCGCACATGTTGACCATTCTGGAAAATCATTTGCGGGTCTACTTCCTGCACGATAGAAATCAGCTGCCCGTTAGTCAGGCGAATTGTGATATTCACACCCTGCTTACGGGTCATCTTCTCTTCTGCCATATTGGCCAGAACACCCCCCAGAACAGCGCCGCCCACTGAAGCAATACCACTACCGGAACCACCACCAATACCGCTGCCAGCCAGACCACCGGCTACCCCACCAGCAATGCCGCCGATGCCACTTTGAGTACCTTCGATAGTCACCGATTTCAGGTCGATAATAGTGCCTTCCTGAATCGTCTGAATAGCCCGCGCTTCTTCACGGGAATAAACATTGGAAGTCATGGTGGACTGGCAACCCGCCAACACCACTGTGCTCACAACAAAACCACTTACAACAATAGATCGCAAATATTTCTTGATCATGACAGTTTACTACTCATCACTGAAAGAAAGGCCAAAGTGTTCATAAGCGTGACGGGTTACAACCCGCCCACGGGGAGTCCGCATCAAATAGCCTTGTTGAATCAAATAAGGCTCGAGGACATCCTCGATGGTATCACGTTCTTCGCCGATGGCTGCCGCAAGGCTATCAACCCCTACAGGGCCACCATCAAACTTCTCAATCATCGCCAGAAGAAGGCGACGGTCCATATGATCAAAACCCTGACTATCCACATCCAGCATATTCAAGGCTGCATCCGCCACTTCACCGGTGGCCTGGCCATCCGCCCGCACCTCGGCATAATCCCGCACCCGGCGCAACAAACGGTTGGCAATACGGGGCGTACCGCGGGAACGGCGAGCCACCTCGGCAGCCCCTTCCCCCCCCATATCCATACCCAGAATGCGGGCAGAACGCTGCACAATGGTGGTCAGGTCTTCAACACTGTAAAACTCAAGACGCTGAACAATACCAAAACGGTCACGCAGAGGAGAAGTGAGAAGACCTGCGCGGGTGGTTGCGCCAATCAGAGTGAAGGGAGGTAAATCCAGTTTAATGGAACGGGCTGCAGGCCCCTCGCCGATCATAATATCCAGCTGATAGTCTTCCATGGCCGGATAAAGCACCTCCTCCACAACCGGGCTGAGGCGGTGAATCTCATCAATAAAAAGAATATCGTGAGGTTCAAGATTGGTGAGCATCGCCGCCAGATCACCGGCCTTCTCCAGAACAGGCCCAGACGTGGAGCGAAGGTTTACACCCATCTCGTTGGCAAGAATATTGGCCAGCGTCGTCTTACCCAGGCCGGGAGGGCCAAACACCAACGTGTGATCCAGAGCATCCTTACGCAGGCGCGCCGCCTGAATAAAGATTTCCATCTGCTCCCGCACCGCAGGCTGGCCAATGTAATCACTCAACCGCTCAGGGCGAATCGCTCTGTCTATACGATCTTCCTGAGGCGCTTCCTGCGCAGAAATCAGTCGGTCACTTTCGATCATACTTTATATCCCTGACGCTTAAATCATCGCCTTAAGAGCCTGACGAATCATCTCATCTGCACTCAGATTATCATCCTGCACCGCAGACACCGCTTTGCTCGCCTCCTGAGGACGATAACCAAGAGCCACCAGCGCACTCACGGCATCCTGAACCGGATCGTGACGCTGCACTTTCTCTGGCTTCTTGCCTACTGCAGCCATCTCCATGGCACCCAGCGCAGGCTGCCATTCACTGAGACGATCTTTCATCTCAACAATCAGGCGCTCCGCTGTTTTCTTGCCCACACCGGGAATACGGGTAAGCATGGATGTATCCTGCTCATGAACACAACGGGCAAACATCTCCGCTTCCATACCCGACAGAATCGCCAGCGCCAGCTTCGGCCCTACGCCGTTTACGCGAATCAGTGTACGGAACAACTGTCGTTCACTCTTATCCGCAAACCCGTACAGCAGCTGGGCATCTTCCCGCACCACAAAATGAGTGAACAACGTCACCTCCACACCGGGTTCCGGCAAGCGGTAAATCGTGGTCATGGAGGCTTCTACCTCGTAACCCACTCCGCTGACATCAATTAACAGCCCGGGAGGATTTTTCTCAATCAGTGTGCCGCGTAATCTTCCAATCATTTCTCACTCCAACCACCACTCCCATCCAAGGTTGGGGCAGCGAACTCAAATCTTCAAAAGGTAGAATTGGGTTTACTGTTTCAAACGCCCACGCGCAACACGCCGTCCACCCGTACCGGCAAGCCCAATAAGCCCCTGCCGGGTATGAGCATGACACAATGCCACCGCCAGAGCATCCGCCGCATCCGCCTGAGGCTTACGGTTCAACCGCAACATAGCCATCACCATATGCTGCACCTGTTCCTTATCTGCAGAACCTGTTCCCACAACAGCCTGTTTCACCTGGCGGGCAGAATACTCACTCACCGGCAAACCATGATTCATAGCCGCAACAATCGCCGCGCCACGGGCCTGCCCCAACTTCAGGGCCGAGTCTGCGTTCTTCGCCATAAAGACTTGCTCAATACCTACCATCTGGGGCGTCCAGGCTTCGATCACCTGATCGATACCATCGTAAACCTGCTTCAAGCGCTCAGGCAGCTCTCCGGGCTGAATACGAATACAGCCGGAATCCACATACTCAATCGTTTGACCGTTATGGTTAATCACACCATAACCTGTGACCCGGGAGCCCGGATCAATTCCAAGGATAATCGCCATAAGTACGCTTTAGAAAATAGATACTGTTTATTTTTACAGTTATAGAGGGAGGTGTGAAGGGGTATTCTGATGGTCAGAGCAACTATTTCGCTCTGGCCATCAGAGATAAACGATCAGTCAACGATATGTCTAGGGTCAACAGCATTGATATGGAACTCAGCACCGCTGGCATCGCAGACAGTGTTACGGTTAACACGCCAGTACATTTCCTCCGCCGCCTGACCGGAATGCAGTTGTGAGCTGGCGCCAGCAGAAAACGCATAGCTTAAACGATTCACCTTACTCATCTGAGAACAGGCACTCAAACAGTTAACTGCCATCCCGAGAGCCCTGACACCCATTACGGCCGCACCAAGATAAGCATAAAAGGGAGGGGCTGACATAACCACCACGCCGAGAGCAAACATATCCGCAAAGTATGTCCGAGAACAGGAGGCACTATAGCTGTCCTTCATCTCCTTGCGTAAATCATGCAGAGCATACAGATTCTTCCCCCGCACCATTGGGGACAGGTTTTTATGAGCCTCAGCATTCATGCGACTTAACTGACAACTCCTCCTGACAGCAGTCATAAGTGGACTGATTGTCCAATAGGCGAGAGCCACTCCTCCTGCGGCATAGACAGCCTTAACGGCAGTACTGCCATATTGTTTCTCAAAATCGTCTCGTGCCTGACCCAGATACCCTAGCACTTCATCACCAATATGAGTGACACCCCAGTTACGCCATTCAGAAAAGTACTGAGTAACCTGCCCTGAAAATTCATAAAAACGGTTCAGACCAGTAAGATAGGACTGAACCCCTTGAAGATTTTGCATACTTTTACCTCTGCGAAATTACATTAAGAGAGGATTTCAGAGCAGGTATCCAGCCAAAAGTTTCCTGCTTCCGGAATAAGGTCAGCACTACTGACAATCTGAAAATTACAAAGAAGCTGCACCTGGTAACCAAAAGCAACAGGCGTTTTGAACAACACGAATTAAGCTAGTGAGCATTGCTTTTCACAAGTCACACAAGAGCTATGCAGAGATATGAAGGAATGGATGGCACCACTGGCCGTTGTCACAGCCATGACCGTTACTCTCTTTCTGATCACTTTGGGGATCAATATTTTATGAAGAGGCTTCCACCCACACGGGAGTAGAAGCCTGAGAGCGTGTCAACCCAGCTGTTCCATAATGTCAGCTGGGATATCCGCGTTGGTGTAAACCTCCTGAACGTCGTCCAGATCTTCCAGACGATCAATCAGCTTCAGGATTTTTTCAGCACCCTCTTTATCCATTTCTGCCTGTGTGGAAGCGATCATAGTCACTTCACCGCCGGCAGGAGTCAGACCAGCCTTCTCAAGAGCATCTTTCACAGACATAAATTCAGTCCACTCAGTCAGCACTTCAATGGAACCATCGTCGTTAGACACAACGTCTTCTGCACCGGCATCCAGAGCCGCTTCCATCACCTCATCTTCGTCAGCACCCGCTTCAAAGAAGATCTGACCCTTACGTTCAAACAGATAGGCAACGGAACCGTCGGTACCCAGGTTGCCACCGTGTTTGGAGAAAGCGTGACGCACTTCAGACACGGTACGATTACGGTTGTCGCTCAGGCACTCAACCAGAACCGCCACACCACCGGGGCCATAACCCTCGTAAGTGATCTCATCCATGTTGCTGTCGTCATCACCACCAGCACCGCGGGCAATGGCGCGGTTAATGGTGTCGCGGGTCATGTTGGCGCCCAGCGCCTTATCCACAGCAGCACGCAGACGTGGGTTATCTTCCACGTTACCGCCACCGATTTTGGCAGCCACCACAAGCTCACGGATCAGCTTGGTGAAAATCTTGCCGCGCTTGGCATCCTGAGCAGCCTTACGGTGCTTGATGTTGGCCCATTTACTATGACCGGCCATCTGCAATCCTCAAAGTCGAAAAATTCAAAACGGGCATTATACCGTGAAAAACGGTTTAGCTCATCTGAGCTGGCTCATTACTGCCAGAAACAAGAAAGGATCTTGTAAAGACTCTTTAAATTGCAGAATTGAGGCGACATTGAAATATAACAGTCACAAAACTGTCACATAACTGCTCTACATTCGCATCCATCGACACACGACATGACCTGCCAATTCACTACTAGGACTACACACAGGAGCCTCCTGATGAAGCCGTTCAGATCTGTCATGATAGCCACACTTATGGCCTCTGCTGCCACCTCCGCTGTTGCCAGCACAGCCATTATCAACGGTGCAGGCGCATCCTTCCCTCACCCGATTTATGCCAGGTGGGCGGAAGATTACAATACTGAAACCGGCACCCGTATTAATTATCAGGCCATTGGTTCCGGCGGTGGCATTCGTCAGATTACTGCTAAAACCGTTGATTTCGGTGCGACCGACGCGCCACTGAATATTGAACGCCTTGATAAAGAAAACATGATCCAGTTCCCTATGGTGATGGGTTCTATTGTTCCTGTTATCAATGTGCCCGGCATCGAGCCCGGCCAGCTGCGCCTGGATGGCAAAACCCTGGCCGACATTTATCTGGGTAAAATCAAACGCTGGAACGATGACGCCATCGTCAGGCTGAACCCCGGCCTGAACCTGCCCCGCCGCGCCATTTATGTGGTGCATCGCTCTGATGGCTCCGGCACCACTTACAACTTCACCGACTACCTCTCCCGCGTAAGCCCCGAATGGAAAGAGAACATCGGCGCCAATACGGATATCAGCTGGCCTTCTGCGGCCACCACTATCGGCGGTAACGGCAACGCCGGTGTCGCCAACTTCGTCAGCCGTACCCGTGGCGCTATCGGCTATGTGGAATTCGCATTCGCCAAGCAGAACGACCTCACCTACACCCAGCTGCAAAGTGCTGATGGCAAGTTCCTGCAACCCACTATGGAAACCTTCCAGGCCGCTGCTGCCAACGCCGACTGGGCTAACGCCCCCGGTTTCAAACTACTACTGAACAACCAGCCCGGTGCAGACTCCTGGCCCATGACTGCCGCTACCTTCATCCTGATGCACAAGGATCAGGTGGATGGTGACAAGGCCCGTACCATCCTCAACTTCTTCGAGTGGAGTTATGAACATGGCAATGAGCAGGCCATCGCTCTTGATTACATCCCCATGCCAGACAGCGTTGTGAGTATGGTAAGCGACCTGTGGAAGAACGAGCTGTCCACCGTTAACGGTGAGCCTGTTCGATAAGCCCTGAAGGGAAGAGAAGGCCGGGGCTTTTCACAGCCCCGACTGAAACAAGAAAAGGTTGATATTCATGCCAACAATTTCATTACCCAAGCGCCCGGACGGAGACACCCTGTTCTTCCGCCTGAGCTTTTCCAGCGCTGTTCTGATTTTGCTGGTACTGACGGGTATTGTTCTGTCACTGATTGACGGTGGCTGGATGGCGCTCAGGGAGTTTGGCCCCGGTTTTGTATTCCGCAATATCTGGGATCCGGTCAATGGCCAGTTCGGAGCTGCATCCGCTGTTTATGGCACACTGGTGTCGTCTTTAATCGCTATGGTGATTGCTGTTCCCCTGAGCCTTGGGGTCGCAATTTTTCTGGCGGAGCTGGCACCTGACTGGGTCAGCCAGCCTGTGGGTATGGCCATTGAACTTCTGGCGGCTGTACCCAGCATTATTTACGGCATGTGGGGTTTGTTTGTCTTCGCCCCCTGGTTCTCCGATGGCTTCCAGATGTGGGCAGCCGACCATCTTGTCGATCTGCCCCTGATTGGCCACTGGTTCGACGGCCCACCCATCGGTATTGGTCTGCTGACTGCTGGCATCATTCTGGCCATTATGATTCTGCCGATAGTCTCCTCACTGGTGCGGGATGCACTGAAAACCGTTCCTAACGTACTGCGGGAAGCTGCGTATGGCGTGGGTGCAACCCCTTTTGAAGTGGTAACCAAAGTGCTGCTCCCCGCCATCAAAAATGCGGCAGTGGGTGCCAGCATTCTCGGCCTTGGTCGTGCATTAGGAGAAACCATGGCGGTGGCCTTTGTGATTGGTGGCGCCAATCGCATTGAAACCTCGTTGTTTATGCCCGCCAGTTCCATCTCCTCCACCATTGCCCAGCAATTTAACGAAGCCACAGACCCGCTGCATATTTCCTCCCTCATCGGGCTGGGCATTGTGCTGTTTATGCTCACCTTCGTGGTGATGGGCTTTGCCCGTGTACTGTTGAAGAAGAAACGGTAAGGCCCCTATGAACTTACGCAAAATCAAAAATTTTCTGTTTATCGGCTTCTGTATGGGAGCCTCCGCTCTTGGGTTGGGTGTACTCGCCAGCATTCTTTACAGCCTGGTGAGCAATGGCATTGCCGGTATGGGCTGGCATGTGTTTACCGAACTCACTCCAGGCCCTGGTAGCTTTGGCGGTTTGAAGAACGCCATTATCGGCAGTCTGATGCTGACTGCTACCGGCATTGTGATTGCTACCCCTGTGGGCATTCTTGCAGGCACCTGGCTCTCGGAAGCGGATAAAAACTCCCGTATTGCAGACGCTCTTCGTTTTCTGAACGGTATGCTGATGAGTGCGCCGTCCATTCTGGTGGGTATGTTTGTGTATGCGACAGTTGTCGTCACCACCGGTGGCTACTCCGGCTGGGCGGGCGCACTGGCACTGGCGATTCTGGCTCTGCCCACCATTATCAGCGCTACCGAAGAGATGCTGCGGCTGGTGCCACCCACACTGAAAGAAGCAGGCTCCGGCCTGGGTGCCCCTCGCTGGATTGTCATTACCCGCCTGAGCTACCGTGCGGCAGGCCCTGGCATTATTACCGGTATTCTGCTGTCTGTCGCCCGCATCTCCGGCGAAACAGCGCCACTGTTGTTTACCGCCCTGAACAGTAACTTTATGACCACCGATATGGGTGCCCCCATGGCGAACCTGCCGGTGACCATTTATCAGTACGCAATGAGCCCTTTCCAGTCCTGGAATGAGCTGGCCTGGGCCGGTGCCCTGCTGATCACCACATTTATTCTCGTTATCAACATTTTGGCCAAAGCATTGCCCGCTCTGATCAAAGCCAGAAAAGTCCGTGCATAGGAGCATGACCATGGAAGCCAATACTGTCACTGCGCTTAAGCCAGATATGCAGCCTGATGTACAGATTGTTGCGCAGATTAAAGAGGTTGAGACACCCAGCCTGTGCATGAAGTTGGAAGATCTGAGCTTTTACTACAACCGCTCCGATGCTCCGGCCCTGAAAAACATCACCATGCCCATTTACAACAACCGGGTCACGGCACTGATTGGCCCTTCCGGCTGTGGTAAATCCACCCTGCTGCGTACACTGAACCGTATTTACAACCTGTACGGTTCACAGCGCGCAGAAGGCCAGATTTTTCTGGATGATGAAAACATCCTCAGCGCTGGCCGTGATTTGAATGATTTGCGTTCAAAGGTTGGCATGGTGTTCCAAAAGCCAACGCCCTTCCCCATGAGCATTCTGGACAACCTGACCTTCGGCCTGAAAATTCGCGGTGGCATGAACAGCTACCAGATAGAGAAGCGCACCAGGGAAGCTCTGATCAAAGCCCACCTGTGGAACGAGGTGAAAGACAAGCTTCACGCCGATGCCATGGGACTGTCTGGCGGTCAGCAGCAGCGTTTGTGCATTGCCCGCACCATCGCTCTGAAGCCTGAAGTGATTTTAATGGACGAACCAACGTCAGCCCTCGACCCACTGGCAACAGCAGCCATCGAAAAGCTGATTACGGAACTGCGTGAGGACTACACCATTGTGATCGTCACCCACAATATGCAACAGGCGACGCGTATCTCTGATTACACGGGCTTTATGTACCTGGGAGACCTGGTGGAATTTGGGCCTACTGAAAAAATCTTTGAGCGCCCGGAAAACAAGCGCACCCGTGACTATATTCAGGGTGACTTTGGATAATCTGCTTCCATAAGTACCCGGACCAATATCTCCTAAACAGCCAGCCAGTCATCGCCTCCACCTTTAGGAGGCGATGTTGCCGCTCCCTCCGTATCGGCCACCTTCATAGCCACAACCGTGTGACAAAGCATCTTGGTTATCAAAGCATGAAGGGCGATTAGAGGGTTTCGTCCACTGCCAACCCCCAGTTGACATTCATCGCCTACATCCCTTGTGGGATCATGAAACCCCTTGTCTGTCAGGAATGCCTGATCATTATCAGTCAACACGGCACCACGCATTTTGGCAGGAAGATGGGGATAAACATCTCGATTTATCACGGCTCTGCGTAAATCGTGAACATAGGGAACATCTTTGGCCGTCCAGTAACTCACCTCCCGAGCACACTGGGATAACAGACCATCTTCTTGCATAAACTTCAGGCACGCCTGTTCACTCAAAGGGGCTGCATGACAAAATAATTTTGACAGTAAAGAGCCAATATCCTGCTCAACCGCCTGCACACTTGCGACACTGGAACAGTCAAAGCCACCCTGAAAGCGTCGGGCATAAAGAAGTATCAACCCCTGAGCAGTACGGCCCAGTTCATTCAGCCGGATTTTATTATTAACCAGAGGATCATAGGTGCATTTCGGGAAAGCATCAAAGCCCTCCTCTATCTCTTCAGGTTTGCGGATATCCCCTTGATCCCGCATACCTACACTCCCTCCCACGTTCGGATAATTCGTGGCCTGCCCATTCCAGCGTTCAATGTTCCCTTCACTGTCACTGTCAATGTAGATCGATAAAAAAGTATGTCGCCTGTTCTTATCAATATCGTGATAAGCATTAATAACAGCAGGGCCCATTAATCCGTACTTCCATAGTCGCCCATAATCACTGGCATATTTTTTCAGCCCTTCCATAGCAACCTGCGGATCCTGGACATCATAAACATACTGCTCGTAGGGTTTATCCTCCGGGCAGCTAAAGAGCATGGCCAGCCTGGCCTCCTTACCGGTTTGGGCAAGAAGTCGGTCCTGTTCATTTTCCGCCAAACCTGTTCGCTTTATAAACTGTGATGGCTGATCCAGTCTGGCTACTTTTAACGGTGTCACAACCTCGCTTTCCAACCCAAGAGCGTGGCGATTTTTCTTCACCCATTCCAGCCTTTGGTAGGTGCGTAAAAAAACAGCCTGGCTCTCCTGTGCCGACTGAATCTTGCAGAAACGCTGCATACCTTTGGCGTTATCACACTTGAAAGTTCGCCCAAACGCTTCTGCTAAACGCCCCGGAGACACACAATCATCAAGCATTGGAATAGATTCCATCGGCCCTGCGGACAAATCCGGATCAGAAAGAAAATATCGACTTTGGGGGGGAGGAATATCCTCCGTAATCGGCATCACCAGTGTGGTCCACAGGAAATGCTCGCTAAAAAAGGTATTTAATGGATACTGATTCTGTTGAAAAATTCTTTTGCGAACCATCCGGGACATGTCATCAACACCGGTCATCCAGAGC
>NZ_SMME01000609.1 GCF_009711465.1 Parendozoicomonas verongulae
CATATGGTGCCGCCCCCTTCTCACATATGCGTTCAGACGATTCTGATCCCTTATATATGATGAAAAGGGTGGAAATATCTCATGCCCAAGACTGGTACCGTTATCAAAGTAGGGGGACAAGCGAGCAGTGCCGTCCGGGTTCCATATTACTCGCCAGTTCTCCTGGTGCCGGTCTGTATTCCCAATCAAAGCATCGAAACACAGGCACAGTCCCCAGTATTCACGCCAATCATGTGTAAGCCTTTTGCCAATAGCCATAGCCCGTGAGAATTTCAGAATATCTAACAGATTATGCTTTCGCCCTTTCTCTCGGTCGTAGTCTGGAATCATACTCTGCATATGGTCCCCACCAGGAGAGGATCGCTCCTCAACATCTGTATACCCTGTAAACCATTCGATAAGAGAACCTGGCTCACCTGTTTCAGAGTTGATTGCAATGAAGGCTGGAGGCACCTCAAGCTGCATCAGGCGTCCGATATGAAAAGCTATGACCTCTGCCCAATACTGATCGGGATGACGAGGCTTACTGGAGTCCTTTGCGCTCTTTATCGCCTCTTTAAACAGGTATTTATGGTTTGGCAGACAAAAGTCATATCCAGAATCAGGCGGGCAAACCCTCAAACTTTTATTTCGGGCACCTTCTGTAAATACCTCAAAGTTTTCATGTACGGGCCAGGAGGCAATATCAACGATCTGATTGCACTCTTGAAAAATATTTTCACGGTTAATCAATGAGGAACCACCTATGGCTATGTGCGCTTAACCAGCGTGATTGTATACCTCTGCCAACAGGTTTAACCATCACACCGGTGTGAACTCCTTAGCCATAATACAGGCCATAAGGCATGGCTTCACGCCCTGGCAGGCAGTATCGAAACAGGCTCCAATATCCAGGGGGCGGCAATTTACCGCCTCCCCTCCCTTTAATGTGGTTTCCTGTCATCCAGCGCCCCGCTGCTTAACCAAGCTTTGCGGCCTGCCAGCCACTCACTCTCCTGCTGTTGATGTTCGCGAGCCTTCTCACAAATAGCATCAAGCTCTTCTTCAGAGATACCACCCTGATCGTCTATCTCTTCACGCTCCAGGCTGGCTTTAATCTCCATGGCCAGCACGGTAGGCACGGCCATACCTTCACGTTCCAGAATACGACCTGCCTCAATAGGCGTTATTTCGCCGCTGCTGAGTTGGTCGATCACATGGGCCTGTAATGCGATTTGTTCATGGCGCTTGATCCTCAGACCACCGTGCAGCTTGAAGAGTGCAGTTTCAAGGCTCTCAACACGGGCAATCTTCCGATCAACGATGCTCCCGGTATCTGGGCGCTTCTTTATCCACTTCTGTCCGTTCAGCGGGTTTCCCTCTTCCCCGTCGAACATCTCCCAACCTTCCAGGGTAAGTGGTGAATGGTTAAGTGCGGCTTCAGCCTCTTGCCCGGCTGCTATTAGTTTGTCGAGTTCCTGGGCATCAGCATCTCGGGCAACAGCACGCTTTAAAAGGACGCGAGACAGAGCAAGCTCCTGTTCCAGTTGCTGGGTCACACCCAAAAGATTGTCATATAACCCCTGCTCTTCCCCTGACAGCTCCGAGCGGTAGATGCCATGGGTGACTGCATTGGTGTTATTAAGGGGAGCGCCTGCACCGGGACGATTGCCACCCCAACTTGATTGTTTTTCAAAATGGGGAGAGTGACACTCCTCTGCCTTCACCGTGCGTGAGGTTTTTCTACTCTCATCCCTTGTGGCTCTAGGCTTAACACAGTTTTCAGGCTCTTCAATTTTGTCACTTTTGGGAGTGGCAGAAATGTCACTTTTGTCACCTTCAAGAGTGACACTTTTTGTTTTTGAGAGTGACACTTTTTCAGCGCCTGACCGGGAAAGCATGGTGCGTGT
>NZ_SMME01000310.1 GCF_009711465.1 Parendozoicomonas verongulae
CCGCAGGCTGCGCTATTCGAGAGGCTGGGAGAAGGGTGAAGGGGCTGAATGCGAGCAAACCCATTACTACCGGATTGATTCCTATGCGACACAAGAGCAGGCAGGAGGGGTAGAGGTTGTCTGGCTGGGAGATGACCAGCCTGAAAATTTTGCTATGGAGGGTGTGATCCGGCTACGGCTGAAAGGGATGGGGCGAGAAGTTAGCCAAAAGCTGGTGAATGTTTTGGCCCAGTGGGGTGTTGATATCAGTCGCCCCGACAGTGACAGCATGCAGGAGCAGTACATTGATTCACTAATAGCGTGTTACTGTCTTGATATTCCCTTTGAAACTGCGAGCACCAGAGAGAGATTCAGTAATCCTGCAGAGAGGCGGAAATGGAAATCAGAGTGGTTATGCCGGGAGAGGGGGTGGCATAACTGCCCTCGGTGGGAGGGGAACCACCGTATCTATGCAGGGCGTTGTGTTTTCTACCGTCCGGATGAAGCAGAGCATGAGCTTGAACCTCACTCTCTTGTTATTCATTCCCTGCAG
>NZ_SMME01000261.1 GCF_009711465.1 Parendozoicomonas verongulae
ACTCTGGTAGTGCACGGACTACATGGTGTAGCAATATGGCCATCAATATCCACAGTGTCACTGACAGGACAGGATTCGGTGCAATACCAACATCACAAGAGGCCGCCAGCTACGTTGCTATAGTCTTTGTTCTTTTTATGGGAGGGATAGGAATGGTCTTCAGGCTGAGCTTTGTTGTTACCAGTCTCTGCATAGTGATCGGCCTGTCTACATCTGCCACCTATGCATCAGAAGACAAGAGTAGGCTCTTCCCTTTATTCCGCTACAGCCAGTAGATGTGATATCAACAGGCAGCATTGCCATTCACCCTGCGGACAGCACACATATCCTCCCCGGTGAAACCACATCCTGCACCGTCAACAGGTCGGTCGAGCCCCACCTCGTGCACTGCTGTGGGCAAAAACAAAACACCCAATTAACACTCATGGGATCA
>NZ_SMME01000156.1 GCF_009711465.1 Parendozoicomonas verongulae
GTCAAACTCATTCACCCAGATGAAGTTATCCGGGAGCGTTAACGTATCGAGCTGCATTAGATTGACCTCCCCCCTGCGGTTTTCAGTGCCCGCAGCAGTTTGTTTTCATCGCCTTGGCGCACGTTCACATCCACCGAGCCGCCAGCGTATTCAAGACGGATGACTTTAGAAGGTGTGCCGGTTCGCCTTTGGGATTCGTTGACGGGTGTCGTTCGGTTTATGTCCCTGCGCCGTTCTTCCCGCTCCCGGTCTTTGCGCTGATCACGGGTTTTGCTGAAGACTCTGCGGTTCAGGCCCAAGGC
>NZ_SMME01000118.1 GCF_009711465.1 Parendozoicomonas verongulae
GCCAGTAATGCTATTCCCTCCGGTTTTGAATCCCTGAGTCGTCCCCAGCAGTCGCTGGTGGATATTTACTATGGCGGCCGTTACATCATGTCTCAGGTCGCCACTTACACACCGGATACTATTGCCCTGCGCTCGCCAGAAGAACTGGTGCGCCGTATTGATGATATTGCAGCTCCTGCCCTGATTACACGACTTTTGTCTGGCGATATCATAAATCATTCACAGGACGTATGCCCTCCCGGGCAGACTCAGGGCTGCGGGCGCCTGAG
>NZ_SMME01000416.1 GCF_009711465.1 Parendozoicomonas verongulae
CATCCCGGACTTTGTGTGCCTGAAGTTGTACAGACTTAAGCTCGGGGGAGTCCTGTAACGAAAGTGGTTCGTGAGGAGGTGCATTGTATGGCCGAACCGCTGTGTGAACCGGAGAGCCCCCATTGGCGCATATAACACTGTCAACAACTCTGGCACGCTCAATGTGATAGCCCGGGTCGTTAATCACAACAATAATTTTCCCGGAAAAGTCCTTTATCTTCTGTCTGGCTCCTTCCAGGTCCAGTTCATCGTAGATGCGACTTCGGGCAGTGATCAGGTCTGTGGCGTAATCGTCGTAGTTTATACGCCATGGGCCTGTGGATGTATAAAAAAACTCTGACGCCGAAAGTGGTGAGTCTTGTGACAACAGACTGTCAGTGGAAGCTGGAGAGTCCAGGCTTGCACTCAAATGAAAGGAATCGCTGTAGTCAGATGTATTCTCATTGCTGGATACTTCTGCTTTTGAGGCGTCTTCAGATGAAGACTGGGAGACGATCGAGTCCAATGCACTGGGCAGACTGGCATCTGAGATATCGCTGTCTATCGTGTCTCCGCTGGCGCCTTCTTCTGTGATCTCTGTTTCCTGGTATGATGAAGACACAAGTGTAAGCTCGGAGAGTTCTTTAGCCAGCCTTTGCAGTTCTGTTTCGATGCGTTGAAAGAGCCTGTTGTCTTTTGTGCTCTCAGGTTTTTGGGAGAGTATCATCCAGTCGATAGCGGTTTTGGCCATCAGCTGATGGCCTATAGAGCGAGTCGAGCTGAGAAGGCGCCACAACCCCTTTTC
>NZ_SMME01000097.1 GCF_009711465.1 Parendozoicomonas verongulae
ACCAACGGCAATAAAGAAGGTTCCGTTGCAAATATTTTGATAGATCATGGAGACCCATCCTCCAGACGCAATTAGGCTGCCAGAGAATATAAAGTATTTCCAATCATTGACGGATTTCGTTTTGTCATACTGACCCTTGCGGATCATATGGCAGTCTGCCTGAGAAATCCGTCAAGAAGCCAACCTGTTGACAACTGCCGTGTGAGTTTAGCTTTCATTTCTTAGAGAGCTATTTGCAACGGAACCGCGATT
>NZ_SMME01000281.1 GCF_009711465.1 Parendozoicomonas verongulae
GGTTTTCTCTGGGATTGCTTCTGCGGGGCAGCATTATGGCTCCCAATTCACCGTATCTGCAGGAGCTCAGTTAGCCTCTTTTATGTACCATTCCAGTGCCAGTGCCAGCCATTATCACCATGGCAATACCTGTAGAGATCAGGTATCAGGAGCAAATTCTCATCAACAGGCTGTTTCCAGTGTTTTTCAATATGAATCTGTGAGAGGGCAATCTCTCATCCAAAGATTGCCTATTGATCGCAGTGCAAAACAAAAGCTTCCCGAAATCCTCCAGCTGGGTGGAAACCAGAGTAAAACCTCACAAACACCAGCATCAGCCTCTAACCATAATGGGCAAAGCCGTTCAGGCACTTCACCCAAAAGGCAATCAGGCTTTAATCCACAAGGGCACTCCAAAAAAAATTTCCCAAACCTTGATCACGCAAGTACTGATCCTGACATTCTGATGCACACTGCTCCTCCTC
>NZ_SMME01000583.1:0-607 GCF_009711465.1 Parendozoicomonas verongulae
TGCCACTTTATTGTTGGATCAGCACCAGCTTCGAGCAACATGTCAACGATATCAGGGTAGCCCTGTTGACACGCTATAAACAAAGGTGTGGAACCGGTACTTTTTGCCTGATTCACACTCACACCTTGGGCCTTCACAATAGTTTCAACCACCTTGTCATGGCCATTTTGAGCTGCCACAAACAAAGGTGTGGCCCCTTTCCATGTTTGATTAATGTCTGCATCTGCATCTATTAAACTCTGAACCACTTCAACACGGCCTACTTTGGCCGCCAAAAACATGGCATGAACAGGTTCACGATATGCGTCGCAGGAAAACTGTTCGTTAATATCAAAATCCTCCTGATCTAAAAAATACTTCACCGCTTGCGTATTACCTTCACGGCACGCAGCCATAAAATCGTGTTCACCTCGTTCATTCTTCAGCTCCACACTCAGGTCTGCTTTGCATTCACCCTTAGCCAATACGTTTGCACAAAACCCCAAAGCCAGTAGGAAAAAACTGGCATAGAGGAATCGCTGCTTCTCATAAATCCTCAACACAACTCACCCCACGAACCGTCATAATCAATGAGAATGAAGGTATGGCAATCAACAAGGAAGATATC
>NZ_SMME01000583.1:617-1654 GCF_009711465.1 Parendozoicomonas verongulae
GGGCACAGGAACAGGAGCGCAGCCTGCCCGGTGGCCGTAGCTTCACCGTGATACTCGACCGGGCCGCTGGGCCATCTATTAAGGCCCAGCAGCTTTTTCCACTCTCTGCCCCTACGGATGGGGATATCTACACAGTGGTCATGCGTCTTCTGACGGTCTCATAGGATCATTAAAGTCCTTTCTCTGTACTCTGTAAGCTGAGTCTGGACATGCCTATGCTTGCACTGGCCGTAGCCATTTCAATGTCTTGTGATTCTTTAGGGAGGGCTTTTCTCCGTAACTTCTTGGAAGTCTGACGGCGTTTCCCGTGTTTCTTTTTTGCCGCCTTGAGAGATGTAATGATTCTGTCGTACTCTAATCTTTTAGAGCCAAAACATGGAAGTAACCCTCTTTGGTGTTGTGCAATTGTCAGTGGGCTTTTCGTGCAAAATTTCCAGCAATGCCACTTTATTGTTGGATCAGCACCAGCTCCGAGCAACATGTCAACGATATCAGGATAGCCCTCTTGACACGCTATAAACAAAGCTGTGGAACCGGTGCATCTTGTATGATTCACACTCACACCTTGGGTGCTCACAATCGTTTTCACCACCTTGTCATGGCCATTTTGAGCGGCCACATACAATGGCGTGACCCCTTTAGATGTTTGATTAATGTCTGCATCGGCAGCTATTAAACGCTGAACCACTTCAACACGGCCTTCTGCTGCCGCCATGAACAGGCCATGAACAGGCTCACAATATGCTTCAC
Source organism: Parendozoicomonas verongulae (assembly GCF_009711465.1). Taxonomy (GTDB): domain Bacteria; phylum Pseudomonadota; class Gammaproteobacteria; order Pseudomonadales; family Endozoicomonadaceae; genus Sansalvadorimonas; species Sansalvadorimonas verongulae. Next base: position 1,368 of record NZ_SMME01000583.1, read on the forward strand.
AGGGAAACTGTTTGTTAATATCAAAACCCTCCAGATCTAAAAAATAGTGCACCGCCTCCGTATTACCTTCACGGCACGCAGCCAGAAAATCGTGTTCACCCCGTTCATTCTTCAGCTCCACACTCAGGTCTGCTTTGCATTCACCCTTAGCCAATACGTTTGCACAAAACCCCAAAGCCAGGAGGAAAAAGCTGGCGTAGAGGAATCGCTGTTTCTCATAAATCCTTAACACAACTCACTCCACAAATCGCCATAACAAAAGGGATAGAAGGTATGGCAATCAACAA
>NZ_SMME01000336.1 GCF_009711465.1 Parendozoicomonas verongulae
GTCGATCTCCCCGGAATACAAGTTTTCAGCCGTCACAGTCCTTGGGTTGACCGCCAACAGGAAGTCGCTCCCGAAACGGCAATAGGGCAACTCCCCCAGCACCTTTTCCACGATGGCCAGCGCTCCACGGTGGCGGTCGGACTCCTTGGCATCCGAACAGATCACATAGGCGGCCATGATGAGAGTGACATCCCGGAAACCCTGTCCGGTGACGTTAAGATTCGGTGACTGCTCAATGGCGATGCGCACAGCCCGTTTCTTGGTGAGCAGGCGGGCCAGCTCCTGTTGAGTGAACCGGCCCGGATGGCTCTCGACATCCTTGGCCTCCCCGGCCAGAGCGGTCTTCAGGTATTGGGTCACTGCGTCCAGTGCGTCGTTAAACATTCCGTGATCCCTTGGCGGCCACTTCCTGTACCCACCGGTCGATTGTTCGTTCAATGATTTGGATTTGCTGGTCTTCTATGCCTAAGAACGGACGCGCCGGGATAGTCACCTGCTGGGCAAACACCGGGCCGTTCTTGCCTTTGAACTTCAGGGCTTTCTTATTCACCGGTTTGATCACAGCGCCGAAC
>NZ_SMME01000337.1 GCF_009711465.1 Parendozoicomonas verongulae
GTCGATCTCCCCGGAATACAAGTTTTCAGCTGTCACGGTTCTTGGGTTGACCGCCAGCAGGAAGTCGCTCCCGAAACGGCAATAGGGCAACTCCCCCAGCACCTTTTCCACGATGGCCAGCGCTCCACGGTGGCGGTCGGACTCCTTGGCATCCGAACAGATCACATAGGCGGCCATGATGAGAGTGACATCCCGGAAACCCTGTCCGGTGACGTTAAGATTCGGTGACTGCTCAATGGCGATGCGCACAGCCCGTTTCTTGGTGAGCAGGCGGGCCAGCTCCTGTTGGGTGAACCGACCCGGATGGCTCTCCACATCCTTGGCCTCCTCGGCCAGAGCGGTCTTCAGGTATTGGGTCACTGCGTCCAGTGCGTCGTTAAACATTCCGTGATCCCTTGGCGGCCACTTCCTGTACCCACCGGTCGATTGTTCGTTCAATGATTTGGATTTGCTGGTCTTCTATGCCTAAGAACGGACGAGCCGGAATGGTGACACTCTTAGCGAAAACCGAGCCGTCCTTGCCCTTGAACTTCAGGGCCTTTTTATTCACCGGTTTGATCACAGCGCCGAAC
>NZ_SMME01000065.1 GCF_009711465.1 Parendozoicomonas verongulae
CTTAACAAAGCCATCGGGCAGGGAGGTGGGAAGAGTTGAAGGGCTGTATGAATAGGTTGCCCGAGCCAGACAGCTAAAAATGATCAGGATTGTAAAGGCCAGACTGCGATGGACGGTCATTAAATACAGTACTCAGGTTCAGAATGAGCGAAACAATATAGTCCATGGCACGACGGCCGTGCAGCGCCGCCATAACACAGCCCCATGGCCAGTATCATTCCAAAACCCATTAAA
>NZ_SMME01000110.1 GCF_009711465.1 Parendozoicomonas verongulae
CGGTCAATCTGCTTAACTCTCACCGCCGGGCCAGCAGTGATGCCCGGTGCAAGTGGAATCAGGCTATCACCTGCTCCTGTGGTACCACTTTCGATTCGGCTAACCTGCTTAATGCTCACCGCCGGAACAGCAATGACCTCCAGTGCAAAGGGAAGCGAAATACTATATGCGCATGCGGCGCTACCTTCGATACAGTCAATCTTCTTAACTCTCACCGCTGGGGCAGCTGCAATGCCCAATGCAAGGGAAAGCGGAACACTACC
>NZ_SMME01000571.1 GCF_009711465.1 Parendozoicomonas verongulae
GACACTCAGGTTAAAATTCACGGACACCGGATGGAGCTGGGGGACATTGAAAGCGCCCTGATACAGTTACCCTGGATCGATAATGCGGCAGCCGCCTGCCAACAACAAACACTGGTCGGTTATATTGTGCCGGACAAAAGGCGTCTGCCAGGAACGGATCAACGTCATAGTCATGCCAAACTAGTAGATCCTGCGGACAGGCTCTCATTCAAACTGGCACAGAACGGTCCAATGCCGGTCAGTGATACGGACACCGTTATTCCTCTAGCGCAGGATGGGGGTGAAGCCGACGATGATTTCCTCTACAGCCCGGCCTGGTTAACAGATGAGTCTATCTCCAGTGAGGTTGTCCCGTTGACACTGAACTCATTCCGTCAGTTACTGTCTGGTCTGCGCTGTTATCACGATGCTGGGGCACCGTTGCCCAAATATGGTTACCCCTCCGCGGGTAGCCTCTACCCTGTCCGCCTCACCTTGCACATTGGGAACAATACCATTACAGGGTTACCCGGTGGACGCTATGCCTACCACCCCGATCACCAATTGATCCGACTGGCTGGGGATAGCGGCTCGCAGCCATCCCTAGTTCTGGAGCTCAGCGCCTGGCTGCCCGCCATCCAGCCCATGTACGGCGAGATGGCTCTGCGTTTCTGTCAACTGGAAGCCGGCGCTATGATTGCCCAACTGGCAGCCTGTGCCGGTCCACTGGGTATTGCCCTCAAGACCTCTGTACCAGACACCCATAACCGTGCATCGGACCAGCCGGACTGGCCGCTGGCACAGATCACATTAACAACCCGCACCGTGCCAGTCGGTGACAAGAAGCACCATGCCTTACGACAACGCCGCAGCTACCGCCGATTTACCGGGCACACTCTGGATTTTGCAACACTGGCACGCTGGCTATCGCCTGCACAGACCTGGGCGAATCAGCATCAACTGAAGCTCTGCATACTCAGGCGAACAACACAACAATCTGAGACAACGGAAGGGGACTGGCAGTGGCTGGATAACAAGAACAGCCCGGTCAACCAAACAATTCTGGATCAGCTGCAGCTCTGGCCGGACAGCGCTATTGCCTTGGTCATTACCGCGACCCCGGACACACCGCCCACTCCCCTCTTACTGTTAAACGCAGGTCACCTGGGGCAGCAACTGCAACTAACCGCCATTGATCACAATATAGGGCTATGCCCTCTCGGCGCCTGGACAGAACCCACACACGAGGGACATTCTGTACTCTACACCTTTGTCGGCGGACAGGTGGCCTCCGATGCCTGGCAGAGTCCCGGTGAACAACAACCAGACCTGAACGAAGTGATCAACCGCCAGTTAAGCCGACAGCTCCCGGAGTATATGGTGCCACAGGTCTATATGATGTTAGAGGCTCTGCCCCTGACAACAAATGGTAAGGTAGATCGTAAAGCCCTGCCTGTTCCGGAGATTGTCAGTACCGCTGCGTATGTGGCACCTACCAATGACACCGAACAACACCTGTGCACCCTCTGG
>NZ_SMME01000304.1 GCF_009711465.1 Parendozoicomonas verongulae
GTTGAAACGGGTGCCACAACATGGATCAGGGATCCATCTAACATGTGCAGCATTTCCAGTAAAAATGAAGCTTCTGGCATTTTATGCACTCCTCCTTCTTCACCTCCCCTTCTGGATACTCTATTCCCAGAGTTGGCGGGTCTGGAGCAGAATGACGCCCTACTTCCGGAGTTATCGAATTTGGAGCAGGATGATGTATTTCCGAGTGTTCTTTGTGCCAGTGCCGGAGAATGTGCACTCAATACAGATGGAACCCTTACTGAAGTGAGCCCGATTCAGTCTGACAGTGATCAGCAGCCTACGAACATCTCCGGGATGCACACACTAAGAGCCCGCACAGGGAACAGGCGCTACGCCTGTGATCAGGACAGATGCAACCGGGCCTTCACCCAACCCGGCGCTCTCACCAGACACAAGCGCATCCATACAGGAGACAGGCGCTACGCCTGTGATCAGGACGGATGCAACAAAGCATTTAGCACATCCAGCGACCTCATCAGACACAAGCGCATCCATACAGGG
>NZ_SMME01000495.1 GCF_009711465.1 Parendozoicomonas verongulae
ACATAACAAGTGCTTGGGCAGGACGCCTTCAGCGCCCTGTCAAGCAAGCGTTCTCTCAAATAATCCGTCATTTATCCGTACAAATTGCTTATAGGAACTCTCAGGTCTAAACTCTGTCTATACGGAAGATATCCGTACAAATGGAGGGTGAAAAATGGCTACTGCACGCTTAGACCTGAGACTTGATGAGGAAATCAAGGCTAAAGCAGAAAAGGCTTCAGCTCTACTGGGATTGAAGAGTTTGACCGAATACGTTGTAAGGCTCATGGATGAAGACTCTACGCAGGTCATTTCTGAATATGAGCGCATTACAGTAGAAAACGATGTCTTTGATCGCTTTACAGAAGCTTGCGAAAAGGCAAAGGCTCCAAACAAGGCTTTGTTAGATGCCTTAGCATTTGCCGAGGAGAAAGGTGTCAAGTGAGCTGGTCAAAGGAGTTTGTGGAGCTCGATAAAGGTATCCACGATAGAGCATCATTTGACTGTGGTGAAGCTGAACTTAATTTGTTCATCCAGACACAAGCAGCAAAACATATGCAGGCAGGCATCAGTCGTACAATGGTTCTGCCTGCATCAAACCCTTTGCCAAATCAAAAGAAACCAGTTTGTGCATTCTATAGCATTGCGCCAAGTTCCATCTGTCGAGACACTTTGCCCAAGTCCTTAGCCAAAAAATTACCCCGCTATCCTATCCCTGTATTTCTGATTGCTCAACTAGCTGTACATAGAGAATTTCACGGAGAGGGGCTGGGAAAAATTTGCTTAATAAATGCCTTGAAGTATTTGTGGGAAATTAGCTCTCATATGCGTGCATACGCAATAATTGTTGACTGCCTAACGGATTCAGCAGAACGATTCTATGCAAAATATGGTTTTGAAGTGTTGTGTGAACATAATGGTAGAGTTCGCATGTTTCTTCCTATGAAAACAGTAGCCCAGCTGTTTGGTTCGTAGCCAACCGCAAATGTAACAAATGCTTCCAGCTCGTTCGCTTCGCTCACCCGACGTGCCTTCGGCACGCGGCTGAAGCAGGCGTGTGTGCCGGGCATGGCACTTAACT
>NZ_SMME01000112.1 GCF_009711465.1 Parendozoicomonas verongulae
CACAGTACGGGGAACAGCGCCGGACTGCAGAAAGGCCCGGGACTGGTTACCGCCAATCAGACCAAAAGACAGCGTCACGCTGCGATTGGTATTGCTGGTCGCTTTCATGGCCCGGGCTGTATAGGCGCCGTTTTGATTGATGAGCGGCGTTTCCGATTGAGCACTGGGCACAATCTCCCCATACACGCTGTTCACTTTGAAAGTCAGATCACCAATATTGGCGCTCTCGGCCAAGGGCTGCAGGCCATAGTAGCGAGCGGCATCG
>NZ_SMME01000649.1:0-430 GCF_009711465.1 Parendozoicomonas verongulae
CGATCACTATGCAGAGACTGGTGGTAACAAAATTCAGCCTGAAGATCATTCCCTTCTTTCCCATAGAAAGAACAAAGAAGATAGGCGGAATATTCAGGACGAAAACATTTTTATCAGGGGCCCTGAACTGATTTCTTTAGTGCGGGTACTCATCACTCATCTTTCCTATTGTGTAGTGTGTGCTTGTGTTTAATGAGATGAGTGGATTGGGAAAAACGCTTATTGCACCCGTCTGATCACAGATAAAGGGCTTATCCCTTGTATGGGTGCGTTTGTGCCTGGTGAGATTGCCGGATGTGGTAAATGTTTTGTTGCACCCGTCCTGATCACAGACAAAAGGCCTTTCCCCTGTGTGGGTACGCTTGTGTCTGTCGAGATTGCAGGATTGGGTAAAAGACTGGTTGCACCCGTCAAAGCCACAGACAAAGGG
>NZ_SMME01000649.1:654-1140 GCF_009711465.1 Parendozoicomonas verongulae
CTGCCGGATGTAGTAAACATTTTGTAGCATCCGTTCTGGTTACAGACAAAAATCCTGTCTCCTGAGTGGACTCCTGGCGTGTTTATCCCGGAGATGTTCGTGGGTAGCTGATCACTGTCAGACTGAATCTGATTCACTTCAGGAAGAGTGCCATCTATATCGAGTGCACATACCCCTGCACTGGCACAAAGAACACTCGGAAAAACATCATCCTGCTCCAAACCTGATAACTCCGAAAGTAGAGCGTTACTCTGCTCCAGACTTGCCAGCTCTGGGAATAAAAAGTTCAGAAAGAAAGGTGACGAAGGAGAAGTACATAATATGCCAGGGGCTTCATTGTTACCGGAAATGCGGCAAATGTTAGATAGATTCCTAATCCATGTTGGGGCACCCGTTTCAACTGGCAGATGTTGTACAACCGTTGATCTCGTGGGTATTACTTTGTTTTTTCGTTTCTTCCCACGGCAATGCACAAAGTGGTGCCCG
>NZ_SMME01000649.1:1150-1360 GCF_009711465.1 Parendozoicomonas verongulae
GCCCTTTCTGGACCTTTAGCGTGTACATACGATATAAACCCGCAGGCCTGTCATCGTCAGTTTGAACCTGAAGCGCTCTATAAAGCTCACGTACCCAGGTATTTAGATGCGAAAATCGGCAAGAAGACAGGTTTTCCGAAGGCAGGGGAGCACAGTGGATGGGAAGGGGAGCGTCCTCATCTGAAGACACATGACACATGTTTGCCTTAT
>NZ_SMME01000649.1:1370-1434 GCF_009711465.1 Parendozoicomonas verongulae
CCCGCAGGCCTATTAACGTCAGTTTGAACTTGGGGCTCTCTGTAATGCTCACGTACCCAGGCAT
>NZ_SMME01000649.1:1444-1653 GCF_009711465.1 Parendozoicomonas verongulae
AAGCTGACCGGATGAGGTGAAAGACTTGTCACACCCGTCCTGGTCACAGACAAAAGGTCTCTCCCCTGTATGGCTACATCTGTGAGTGGTGAGATGATCGGATCGGGTAAAACGCTTGTTGCATCCATCAAAGTCACAGACAAAAAACTTGCCCACCGTGTGAGTGCGTTTATGGGCGATGAGATTACCGGATGTGGTGAAAGCCTTGT
>NZ_SMME01000649.1:1663-2767 GCF_009711465.1 Parendozoicomonas verongulae
AGTGGATGCGTCTGTGCTTGTTGCGATTACCGGATGAGGTAAAAGCCTTGTTGCACCCGTCAACGCCACATAAAAAGGGCTTCTCCCCTGTGTGGGTGCGTTTGTGTCTGTTGAGTGCACCGGATTGGGTGAAAGATTTGTTGCATCCGTCAACGTCACAGACAAAGGGCCTGTCTCCCGTATGGATGCATTTGTGCCTGATGAGATCATCGGCTGAGATAAAAGACCTTTTACACCTGTTCTGGTCACAAACAAAGGGCCTGTCTCCTGTGTGAATACGTTTGTGCCTGGTGAGATGACTGGATTGGGTAAAACGCTTGTTGCACCCCTCCTGGTCACAGACAAAGGGCCTGTCTGCTGTGTAAACTTTTAACGTGTACATACCATAGAAATCCGCGGGCCTGTCATCGTCAGCTCGAACCTGAAGTTCTCCGTAATGCTCACGCACCCAGGCATTGAAATGCGGAAATCGGGAAGAAGACAGGCTTCCCGAAGGCAGGGGAGAACAGTGGATGTGAGGAAGAGCTTCCCCATCTGAAGACACCTGACACACGTTTGCCTTATCCCGGATCCATGTTGTGGCACCTGGTTCAACAGCTAGATATTGTGCAGGTGTTGAGGTGGTGAGAGTTAATCCGGTTTTTTGTTGTTCCACCCGGCAATTCTTGTCTTCTGATGCATAGGTGGCACATGCAGACAGGCCGATCACTATGCAAAGACTGGTGACAATAATGTTCAGTCTGAAGACCATTCCATTCTTTCCCACAAAAAGAACAAAGAAGATAGCAACGTAGCTGACGACCTTTGGTGATGCAGTTAAAAGGGACAAACTGAGTCACTCACCTCTCACATTGTGATGTGTACGCCGGTGTCTGGTGCGATGACTGGATGGGACAAAGGACCTGTCCTTTGTATGGATACGTTTGTGCTTGGTGAGATTACTGGATGAGGTGAAAGACTTATTGACCCGCCCTGGTCACAGACAAATGATCTCCCCCCGGTGCGGATGCGTTTGTGGCCGGCGAGATGGATGCGCGCGTGCCTGTTGAGATTACCGGATGTGGTGAAAGACTTGATGCACCCGTCCTGGTCACAGACAAAGGG
>NZ_SMME01000362.1 GCF_009711465.1 Parendozoicomonas verongulae
CTTGGCATATGGATGCCGAAATAATCGCCTTCGAGGTTCAAAAAGCTTTTGATACGTTACATGTCGGGCCACTCGAAACGTTCTCTAGCCCTGTGTCTGTTGGTAGTAGTTCTCACGCAAGGTCTTATACAAGTGCCGGACCTTCGAGTTCACAGGCTACCAACACCGACAACTTATCTTTTATGTCTCACTTATCTGATGACACTGTAAGCATCAGTAGAGATGAGGGTGAATGCCCTATCTGTAACAACCTGTTTTCCAACAAAACAGAGCAGCAAGCAGTCCAGTTTTATTTAGCAGGTTCTAAGAGAGAATTATCTCCCTATGCCTATTGCCGAACGTGTGCGACAAAGCATTTAAGCAACACAAAGTATCAAAGCACCAGGTTCCTGGATCCAATGTCTAATATCCCTATTGATTATTGCTGGGGGGGGGAGATCAATGATGCTTTATGTCGCAATATGACCCTTGAAAGGATTGGGGAGAGCATGAGAGCCGCTTACCGGTCATCGCGCTCCGTCAAGCAGTAGTGCAGTAGCTCTGGCACATGAGCCTTCTTCCATTCACCTGCGACATACTTATTGGTTTCCGACAGGCAAGGGGGCGCGTTTGCCAGCTCTGGAAACGACACCTATAACT
>NZ_SMME01000792.1 GCF_009711465.1 Parendozoicomonas verongulae
GGAGCGTAGCCCGCTACGTGACCAGAGTTGGAGTCTTTCTCCCGTCTTTCTGTAAGGTGAACCGCGTAATCCAGGTTTGGGAGGAGAGGGTACTTATGTCGCTGTCGTTTATTGAAGGCTCTCAGCCCCGTCAAAGCGCCTCCTGTGCGGTGAACTTACCGGTAAGAGGCGCGCTTGACTGGTTTAAGAGCCTGTGGGAATGGCAAACGTCACTCAAAGAGCTTTGAGTGGATCAGGGTGCCTGAAGGTGTAGTCCAGCTTAGCCTGTAGCTTGTCACAATTTACGATGCGATAAGGCTTTGGCTCATCGGTGAACTGTGGCGCTGGTATGCCTGCCTTCTCGCTGGCGAGGGTGTAAAACTCTCGTCGGCTGGGATGAAGCGGGGCGCACAGGTTGAATACCTCTCCGCACACATCCTGCTCAATCAGCTGACGAATCACACCGGCCACATCTTCCTGGTGAATCATGTTCACCGGTGCATCGGCACCCGCCATTGGTCGTCCGGAGAAGTACGCGGCAGCGTTATGACCTTCGCCCATCAATCCGGCCAAACGAAGAATTGTTACAGCTTCAGGGTTTGCGGAGCGCAGGGCGTTTTCAGCATCCAGCCAGTCCAGTCCCATAAAGGCAGACTTTTGGGAATCCACATCCTCCTCTGTGACTTCATTGTTAGACAGTGGGTAGATAAATGTGGCACCTGTGAGAATCACCTGTTTGATGCCCGCTTTTTTAGCAGCCTTTGAAATAGCCGACAGTTGGTCGTTATAGGTGTAACCGCTGTCGCGTCCCGGTGGTGTGAGACACACCACCAAAGCATCTGCATCCAGAAGGTTGTCCAGTTCACCCTCAGGCTTCGGTGTGAAAGTCAGCTTCACCGGCTCGATGCCCAGCAACTGCAGTTGATGGAAACGTTCATGGCAGGTTGTTGAACCTTTCACGGCATAACCGGCCTGGGCGAGCTCCTTGCCCAGCGTCATACCTACACGTCCACAACCGAGTATGCTGACGCGTTTCATGCCGCTTCTCCTGCTTTGTCTTTGGCTAGAGCTTCCAGAGCTTCAAACTGTTCCAGTTGCTCGGCGAGGAAGGTTTTGTCCTTGTTGCGACGCAGGTAAACTTTGAATACCGGGTGGCCTTCGTTGCTGAAGAACTGAATGGATTTGGTGGGAACCCCGTGGAAAGGCTTGGTGACCAGAGCAATCGTGCCGATGCCTTCCATTTTCAGGTGACCTTTCAGTGGCGTGCGCTTGTCGCTCATGTTGTAGTAGCCGAACTTGTAACCGCCTTTCGGGAAAGGAGTCACCATCTCAAAGATAGAACCCTGAACGTCCAGTACCAGCATGATGTCGCCAAAGTCGCGCAGGCGGGTGTACACATCTTCCAGTGGGGTGTTCTCCAGCAGAGTGACCATCTCTTCTGGCATGTTGCGGATGACGGTGCCTTCTGCAACGTTCAGCTTCATAGCTGCTTCGGCTGGAGTCTGGGAAGGGTTTTCTGCAAACAGCTCAGCAATTTTCTGTTTCATATCCATAGTCTTTACTCCGCTATTAAGCTGCGTTCTTGTTTAAAAAAGGGTAACGCTCGAGGTAATTGTTCAGGGCCTGGTTCATGGTGACGTTCCAGAACTGCCCTGCCAGTGTCAGGTCGAGGGTGTTGTTATTCAAAGTGGCAAGGCCGTTGTCCTGCCAGGCTTCAAAGAGTGGACGACAGTGGGCTGACAGACTTTCGCCTGCGGCCTCATCCAGAGCTGCCAGATTCAGAGTGCCGAGATCAAAACCGCCACCCAATACGTTGCTGACTGCACGGTTTGGGTCAGCCGTCATCATCGCCATAATTGGTTTTTGGCCAGCGTTCACCATGGCGTAGTAAGGCTCAAGGGAGCGATGCAGCATAATGCTGTGGCCGTCTACCTTGCCGCCAGCGCCACAGCCGAAGGGAATCATCTCTGTTCCGGCTTTGGTGAAGTGGTTGTAGATATTGCGCTCACGGGCCACACCGTCGGCATCCGGGCGACCCCAGTGGCTGACGCTTAAACGATCCCAGCCATTGGCGATCATGGTTTCCACACCCATCTTGAACAGACCAGCTTTGAACGCGGTGTCGCCGGGTGCAGGCATGGAGCCTTTGGCCACAGACTGCGCCATACGAGTGCCGCCCATCATAATCAGCTGGTACAGATCAACACCGTGGATGTTGGATTGATTGATCAGGTCGAGATCAGTCATCCAGTGTTCTTCGGTCTGCCAGGGCAGGCCGTAAATCAGGTCGACGACGGTGGATGTGTTGTCCTGCTGGCTCAGATGCTCAAGACGTTCCTGCAAAAAGTCCTGGGGATCAATACGGCTCATCTTGCGACGAATAAAGGTATCGAAGGTCTGCAAACCCAGAGAGAAACGGTTGAAACCGGCTTCACGGCAGGCTGCGATCTTTTCATCGTCCAGCCCGTTAAAGCGGGTTTCAAAGGTCATCTCTACATCATCTGCCAAAGGCAAATGAGTGCGGATAGCCTGCCCGAGTCTGCGAATCTGATCGGCAGATAAATCGGTTGGTGTGCCGCCACCAAAATACACGGCATTGAGTGGCTTGCTTTGAACCCACTCACCTTTGCCGGTTTGTTCGATTTCCTTTTCCAGATGGCTGACGAACTTTTCAATTTCAGCTTCTTTGGACGTGTTCTGAAAGAAACCACAGTAAGAGCAGTGGGTGCGGCAGAAAGGAATGTGGAAATACGCCAGTCGCTTCTTTTCCTGCTCTTCTTTTGTCAGCTCAGAAGCCAGAATGGTATTCCAGGTGCTCTGCGCCTGTTCAGGAGAAAAAGGTTTGCTGTTGCCACCACGGGCATGGGCACTTTTTTTCGCTGCAAAGGCGTGTCGTAACGGGTCCGGGCAGCTGAGACCTGTGAGGTCAGTGTCGAGTTCTATCTTCATAGTATTAAGTCACGCCGGGCGTACAGAGTACGGCCGGCGTGCCACCTTTATGCTGGTAAATTTAGAATACGTAAGTGGCTGAGACGGATACGTTACGGCCAGGTTGGGTGTAACGATCCAGACCTTGCTGGTCAGTGGTCATGCCTCTTACATCGTCCCAGAGGGTGTATTTCTTATCGGTTACGTTGAACAGGCCTGCGCGCAGGGTGAGGTCTTCAACGGGCTTGTAGTAAGTGGTCATGTCGACAACACCGTAACCTGCAGGGGTAAACTGTTTTTTACCCTGACGGAGTCCACTTTCATCAATATCGGATTTGCTTTTGCCCTTCACCAAGGTCAGTGCTACATCACCACCCCATGTTTCTGATGGAGCGTCATAGCCAAGGCCTATTACCGCTTTCAGTGGAGCTACGCTGTTCAGAGGTTTGTTGTTTGCTGTGTCCTTACCTTTGGCGTAAGAAAGAGAGCCTTTCAGACTGGTACCTTCGGGAGCATTGATGGCGCTGTCCAGCCAGAGCTCACCACGCAACTCCAAGCCTTTAATTTCGGCTTTGTTGACGTTCTGATAGCTGGATATTCCATCTGGAAAGCTGGAGTTAGATCGGTCTGTTACAGAATCAATGAAGTTGTCGTACTTGTTGTAGAAGCTTGTTACCTCATAACTACCAAGGCTTCCATCACCCCTAAGGCCAATTTCGTAGGAGTCGCTTTCTTCCGGTTTAAGGTTGGGGTTAGGAATAGCTTTGTACGTGCCCCCATTCCTGTAGAAGTACATTTCATAGAAACCGGGGTTCTTGAACCCTTGGCTGTATTGCGCAAACAGGTTGAGGTTTTCGGTCAGTTTGTAAACCGTTCCAAGGCGGCCTGTTACTTTGCTGTTTGTGACATCAGTGACATCCTGACTGTTGAATGTATGGTTACCGGAAGGGTTGTATTCGTAGCGATCGTAGCGAAGTCCTGGCGTTACTGTCAGTCTGTCAGTAACCTGGATTTCGTCCTGCACGAACAACCCGTACTTTTTGGCGTCAACCTTGGGGATGTAGTTTTCTTTGGTTACGGTGTTATCCGCCAGATCAATGGTTGTGTTGTTGTTTTGGGTGTCTGTGCGGGATGCACTAAAACCGTAAACCACGTTGTGCTCAAGGCCTGCTAGGGAGAATGCTTTCTCAAGTTGGGTGCTCAGACTTAAGCTGTTTTCTGTATAGCTGTAATCCTTTATACGATCATTGTATGTAAATGAGACTCCTGGCCTCATGGTGAGTACATAAGCTGGCATGAACGTGTTCTGACTTTTTTCAGTTTTCTGCCAATCCAGATTCCACTTCACCAAGTCAGCGAATGCGCTATTGAGGTCCCATTCATGGAAAATACCCACGCGGGTACGTTCAGATTCATCTGAGGCTGACGCGTTGTGTGGAGCACCATTGTTGTAGAGATCCATAGATTTCAGTTTTGAATCACTTTTGCTGTTCAGGTGTTCGACTGTAAGGCCCACACGGTGAGAGTCGTTTATCTGATACTGAACCTTTGCGAGAATATTATTGCTGCGATTGTCGTTTGGGTTGACCTTACCACGGTCGGGGCCATAAACATTCGAGCCTTCATAGTTTTTGGTTTCGTGAGCATCACGGCGTGTGTATACAACCATGGTATCCAGATCACCGGAGCGATTGGCCGCTGTGAAAGTGTTAGTGAAACCTTTATCTACGCTGGAGTAGGCTGATTTAATAGATGCATGGCTATCATCACCTTCGGCCTTGAGATAATCCGCTGGATTTTTGGTGATATAAGCAACAGTACCACCGATTGCATCACTACCATAAAGGCTTGAAGAGGGTCCTTTCACAACTTCGATAGCTTTCAGGGAGTCAATATCAATGAAGTTACGCTGAGAGCTGATAAATCCATACCCAGGATCAAACTGCTGGGATTGATCAATACCATCTACCATGATCTTTACACGATTGGCATCCATGCCTCGGATATTGAATCCTTCACTTCCGCCTCGCTGGTTTGTTCCAACTTCAATACCTGGCTCGTAACGCATCATATCTTTGATGTTACGGGCCATTTCACGATCAAGCTGCTCACTGTCTTTTACGGACACACTGCCCGCCACATCCTTAATCTGCTTCTCCGTACGGGTCGCAGTTACGGTCACCTGATCAAGCATAGTTGTAGGCGTTTCAGCAGCCCATGCAGCTGTTGTTGCCATCACAGAAACAGCAAGGAGTGTGGGACGGAAGTTCATGTGTGTGTCCTGACGTATCATCAATTTTGTGATGGCGAATATACAGATGTAAATGAGAATGGTTATTGATTGATGTCAAATAAGAATCATTCCCATTCTTGTTTTTGATCAAGAATTGAATGCCAAAGCGTACTTTTCGGGTGTTGAGGTGGGGTTTTATGTCATCATTCGCCTTGGTCTATCTGAATGTGCAGTAAGTGACGAAAGGAATGTTGAAGAAGTTTTTGGCTTTGTTGGTTTTGTCATCGGCTCTGGCGGGGTGCTCCACATCCTTTGTAAAAATGCCGTTGGGCGATGAGCAGGTGGTGTCCTATGAATATCTGGAGCAGGCCACATCTCTGGGGCGCCCCAGTGCAACCAGTCAGCTATTAAGAGAAGGGCGGAAAGCCTGGCAGGCTGGCAATACTGCGGAAAGTCTGCAGAAGCTTGGCCGTGCTCTGCGTATCTCACCGGATGATGGATTGGTTTATTTCTACCTTGCCAGTGTACGGGAGAGTCACGGTGATATTGAACTGGCTCGCTCTCTGGCGCAGCGTGGATTGTTCTTTTCCTCCGAGTCAGTGTTGCGGGATGAGCTGGAACGCATGATTCAGCGCTTGAACGATGAGCCGGCTTCGGAGTAATGTGCCCGTCTTTTCCAATCCGAGAGTAAAGAGTTGTGAGCGCGGACGTTTCTGCCCTGTTGATTGATCTGGAAGGTGTATTGAGAGCGGAAGGACATTGGGCAGGTATGCCTCCCAGTGTGGAAGCGCTCTCAAGCCCCGAGCCGTTTTGTGTAGATACGCTGGATTTCACCCAGTGGCTACAGTGGATTTATATTCCCCGCCTGCGCGCGATTCTTGACCAGAAGGGCGCGCTGCCATCCGGTTCCCAGATTCAGCCCTATGCCGAAGAGGCGTTTGCTGCCAAACGTATTGATGGTACACGGCTGCTGCCTATTATTGCCCGCCTTGATGCAGCAATGGCCTAACGATATAAGCTCATCGTCTAAAATTGCGAAACTGCTTCTAATACGGGTTTCCCGGAGGTTGGTTATGCAGTCTCGCTTTTCTCTTCGTAATATCTTTATTCTGGTGCTGACAGCGTTTTTTCTTGTCGCATGCCAAATGCCGTCAAAGCAGATGTCGAGTGATAGCAAGACTTATCACTTAACGGTACTCAACACCAACGACAACCACGGCCACTTCTGGAGAAACAGCCAGGGCGAAGGTGGTATGGCTGCCCGCAAAACCCTGATCGACAAGATTCGTGGTGAAGTGGTTAAAAAAGGTGGTGCGGTTATCGTGCTGTCTGGCGGGGATATTAATACTGGTACGCCGACGTCTGACATGCTGGATGCACTGCCAGACATTAAAGGTATGAACCTGATTGGTTATACGGCTTCTGCCGTGGGTAACCATGAGTTTGATAACCCTTTGCCGCTGCTCATGCAGCAGGTCCAGTGGGCCAATTTCCCT
The DNA here is from genome assembly GCF_009711465.1 of Parendozoicomonas verongulae. Lineage (GTDB taxonomy): Bacteria > Pseudomonadota > Gammaproteobacteria > Pseudomonadales > Endozoicomonadaceae > Sansalvadorimonas > Sansalvadorimonas verongulae. The sequence goes on from NZ_SMME01000792.1 coordinate 6,637, forward strand.
TTTCTTGCTGCGAACATATACGACAAGAGAACAAATAAACGACTATTCAAACCTTATATTGTTGTTGATGCGGGTGGCTTGCGTGTTGCCATCATTGGGCTGACGACACTGGATACTGTGCAGACATCCAATCCGGAAGTGACACGAGGGCTGACGTTTACTGACCCAGTGAAGGAAGCCAAAGCCCTGATGCCCGAGATGCGCAAAAAGTCCGATATCGTGATTGCGGCTACACACCTTGGCTGGTATTTCCGGGGTAACTACGGCATTAACGCCCCGGGAGATGTGAATCTGGCAAGAAAAGTTGATGGTATTGATATTATTGCAGGCGGCCATTCCCAAGACCCTCTGTTTCGCCCGGATATCATCAATTCCACTTACATCATGCAGGCCTTTGAGTGGGGTAAATATGTAGGGCGTTCTGACTTTATTTATCGGGATGGCATCCTGAAAATGACGGACTATGAGCTGATTCCCGTCAACCTCAAAGAGAAGGTTGTGCGCAACGGGAAGAGTGAGTATGTCAATATCGGGCCAGTTATCACCGAGAATAAGGAGATGCTTGAACTGCTTGAGCCCTATCAGAAAAAAGGTGATGAGATGCTGAGCGTGGTTGTCGGCAAGGTGGATAAACGCCTGCCCGGCGAGCGTGCAGAAGTTCGTTTCCATCCAACAGCCCTTGGTAATTTGATTGCAGAAGCCCAAAGGGAACGGGCGAAAGCAGATCTGGCTGTTCTGAATGGCGGCGGTATCCGCACCAGCATTCCTGCCGGGCCAATCACTTATCGTACGGTACTTACTGTGCAGCCTTTTGGTAATCAGGTGGCCTACATAGAGCTGAATGGGCGCGATCTCAAAAACTATATGCAGGTGGTGGGCAGTATGCCTCCCGATAGCGGTGCGTTCGCTCACTTTGCCAATGTCGCCATGGTGATGGAAGGAGGAAAACTGAAACTACTGGCTGTTGGTGGCAATCTCGTGAACGACGACAAAATGTACCGCATGGCTGTAAACAGTTTCTCTGCGTCCGGTGGTGATGGTTATCCACAGCTCGACAATAAGCCCAATTATGTCAATACCGGCTATATCGATGGTGAGGTATTGAAGGACTATATAAAGAAGAACTCACCTATTAAGGTGAATGACTATGCCCCTCAAGGAGAGATAAAGCGACATTGAACGTATAAAAAGTGCTGATGAAGAGGAATTCATCAGCACTTTTTATGTAGCGAAAATCAGTTGACGCAGTATTCCTGAATGCCTTCATCGGCCCGCTGCAGCTGTTGCAGCTTTTCTTCATAGGTCAGCGTTCTTACGTTGCCATTTTCATCTCTCATCTGAATACGATGGTTGTTGAGCAGCCGCTCTTTGTTTTCAGTAGCCCTGTTGCAAGCTTCTCTCTGCTGCTCTGCAAGCCGATTTAGCTGTTCATTATACTTATCCATATCTTCTTGAACTGTTGATTCTGAAGCTGGCTTTGTAGAGGCAGGGCTCTCTGCCTGTAATGGCGCTTTATTGCGAGGGGATTTGATTTCAGAAAACTCTGTTCCCTGTGGTGGCGGTTGTTTGCCAAAGTGAACGGTGCCATCGCTGTCCGTCCATTTATAGATTGTGGCGTGCGCCGCGAAACTGAATCCGGCAGACACTACAGCTGCGAGTAAAAGAGCGGTGGCTGTTTTCATTTCTGTACCCGTTGTATGCACTGGGCATAATCATTTTTATTTCTATTGACCGGTACTGTACATGGATATGCCATGAGCTTGAAGGGCAGGGCTATTGACTCACCGGTGTGTAACGTCAACAATGAGCCGGAGCACACAGAATAGAGCCTTTTTAAGGCTCAAGTGCCTACTAAGTACCCGGACCATTGCTTTCGCATAGTCTGACGGCGTATTTTTCCGCTCTTGCTGCGTCACAACTCTGGTCACGTAGCGGGCTACGCTCCCGACGTTGTTCCTTGAAGAGCGAAAAAATTCACTCGCCACCATTATGCGAAAGCAATGGTCCGGGTACTTAAGAAGAGTGTTTTTATAGAAGAACTGGGAGCATCAATCGCAAACAGTCTTCCGCTTCGGGATTATTTCTATCCGCCCTGCCCGAAGCCATTCCTGAAGGCAGCATCTGCATGGGGATGTATAAGCTGGCACAAACCGGCGAACCATAAAAAGAACCAGGATCTGGTAGAGTCAGCCTGAGTGCCTGCGGCACAACTGGCGTTTTATCGGATACGTACTAACAATGCAACCGGGAGTTCTGAAAGCTCACTCCAAGCTTGGCATGGTGAGTCTTGAACAGGTTGTCCAATAAATAATGGTGGTTCCGTGACTGAGGGTAAGCAAGTCGAACTTCTGTCCGGTGCGGATATGGTTGTAAGGGCGCTCGCTGATGAGGGCGTTGAATACATTTATGGTTATCCCGGCGGTGCACTTCTGCACGTTTACGATGCCATTTTCCGCCAGGACAAAATCACACATATACTGGTTCGCCATGAGCAGGCGGCCACTCACATGGCTGACGGCTATGCGCGTTCCAGCGGCAAGGCAGGCGTTGCACTTGTCACATCCGGCCCGGGGGCAACAAACACCATTACCGGTATTGCAACGGCCTATATGGATTCCATTCCTATGGTTGTGCTATCTGGTCAGGTGCCTTCTCGATTTATTGGCACGGATATGTTTCAGGAAACCGATATGGTGGGTATCTCCCGGCCCATTGTGAAACACAGTTTCCTTGTTAAACGTGCGGAAGATATTCCGGAAGTGATCAAGAAAGCCTTCTATATTGCACAAACCGGCCGTCCTGGCCCGGTTGTGGTCGATTTACCAAAAGATATTACTGATCTCACCAAGAAGTTCCCTTATGAATACCCCGGGAAGGTGAAGATTCGTTCCTACAATCCGCCCCAAAAAGGCCACACCGGCCAGATTCGTAAGGCGGTCGACCTGCTGATGAAAGCCCGTCGACCGATAATTTATGCCGGTGGCGGTGTTGTACTGGGAGATGCGTCTGATCAGCTGACCAGGCTGGCGAAGCAGACCGGCGTTCCCGTTACCAATACTCTGATGGGCTTGGGCAGTTACCCCGGCACCGATGATCAGTTCGTCGGCATGCTGGGAATGCATGGCAGTTACACCGCCAACCTTGCCATGCACCACAGTGATCTGGTGTTGGCGGTGGGTGTTCGGTTTGATGATCGGGTAACCAACAGTACCAGCAAGTTCTGTCCAACGGCCAAGATTGTTCATGTGGATATTGACCCGGCCAGTATCGCCAAAACTGTTCCGGTTGATGTGCCTATCGTGGGGCCGGTGCTGAGTGTGTTGAAAGAGATGAATGATCTCGCAGTAGCCTCAGCCGGTGCGCAGGATAAAGAAGCGCTGAGTAACTGGTGGAAACAGATCAACGAATGGCGGAGCGGGCAAGGTGGCTTGTTCCCCTACGAAACGGCTGAAGGAATTATCAAGCCCCAGCAGGTTGTTCAGGCCTTATATGAAGTGACCAAAAACGACGATGCCTACATAACCACCGACGTAGGTCAGCACCAGATGTTTGCTGCCCAGCACTATCTGTTTAATAAACCAAACCGCTGGATTACATCGGGTGGCCTGGGAACCATGGGCTTTGGTTTACCCGCAGCCATGGGAGTAAAACTTCACAATCCAGATGCAACAGTTGCCTGTGTCACGGGGGAAGGCAGTATCCAGATGAATATTCAGGAGTTGTCCACCTGTCGTCAGTATGATCTGGGTGTAAAGGTGATTAATCTGAATAATCAGGCGCTGGGTATGGTGCGCCAGTGGCAGACCATGCAGTACAGCAGCCGCTACTCCCACTCTTATATGGAATCACTGCCGGACTTTAAAAAGCTGGTGGAAGCCTATGGGCATGTCGGCATCACGGTTACCGAGGCGAAGGATTTGATGCCCGCAATGGAAGAGGCATTCTCCCTGAAAGATCGCCTTGTATTCCTGGATGTGGCGGTGGATACCAATGAGCATGTTTATCCCATGCAGATTAAGGATGGTTCCATGCGTGATATGTGGCTGACCAAGACGGAGCGTACCTGATGCGGCGTATTATTTCTGTACTCGTTGAAAACGAACCGGGCGCTCTGTCTCGTATTGTCGGCCTGTTTGCCCAGCGGAACTACAACATTGAGAGCCTGACTGTGGCACCCACGGAGGATGAAACATTGTCTCGTCTGACCGTGGTGACTGATGGTAAGCCAGAAACCATTGAGCAAATCACCAAGCAGCTGAACAAGCTGATTGATGTGGTGAAGCTGGTGGATCTTACCGAAGGTGCTCACATTGAACGTGAGTTGATGCTGATTAAGGTGAAAGCTCATGGTGCCCTGCGGGCGGAAATCAAGCGTACCGCTGATATCTTCCGTGGCCAGATTGTGGATGTCACCAGTGGCGTTTACACCGTCCAGCTCACGGGTACCGGTGAAAAGCTGGATGCCTTTATTGATGCGGTGGGAGAGTCCACGGTATTGGAAGTGGTGCGCAGTGGGGTGACCGGTATTGCCCGGGGTGAAAAGGTTCTGAGCCTTTAAAACGCACCTGAACAGGAAGCCGCTCTTTGCTTATGTGGCAGGAGCGGTTTTTTATAGTTTGAAAGTCCATGATCGAGCTGACTCCAGAATGCTTTGATAAGTGGATTCTTGAGCTTCTTCTCCTGCACGCATAAGCCCACGTCATAGGGTTTTAACTCCAGCTTCACATCCAGGATTTGCACTTTGTCCGCCAGCGGACTGTTTTCCAGAACAATCAGGGAAACCACTCCCAGCCCCAGGCTCACCATGCTTACAATCGCCTCATTCCCTGCCTCGCTGCCGGGCCACGCGTTTCAGAAAGGGCAAGAAAGTGTTTGAGAGGGCGGAAGTCCATAGGGGGTGAGGCCCTCCAGTTTCTTCGTGATTATTGGAACGTTGGGGGAATTATGACCCGAGGAGCTCTCAGGAATCCAGATACTCTCTGGCTTGTCGATACCTGACCTGAAGAACCATTAAGGGGGTGTTCCGATGATAGAGTATTGCAAACGTTGGGCGTGTGTAATTGGATTGTGGCTAATGACTGGTGGTCTTTCTTATGCAGAACAGCAGTATTCCGTGCCTCCGCAGCCAGATAACTATATTCGTGACCTCATAGAGGAAAAGGTTGATTTGATTCTCAGGAATCTGCCCGATCAAGAGATGGCCAGGCTACTAAAGCTTTATCGGGAACAGCTGGTTCTCGAGATTATGGGAGCCTGCGAAGAGGTAGATTGCCAACCGGGACATTTAACCTTTGAGGAGGCTATTGAGGCCATTCTTAAGTGGCAAAAAGTGAATCTGGATGGGCAAGTTCTCAATGCTGAGGAAAGTGCCATGCTGGTGCAGGATAACAGCCTTGCGTTGCTTTCTCCCATGATGCCCGGCGTGCGAGATGAGTGTGCCGAGCTTATAGAGGGGGAGGTTTCCATGGAGTACGGTTTCTATAAGGAACGAAAGGTGCAGGTTTTCGTCAATCGTCCGCAGGCTCGGCAGAAGTTAGGGCCGGTCGTGTTTTTCTGGCATGGTTCCAATGAAGATTGGCGCCAGATCTACCGGGTATTGGGAGAGCGGATGATTCGTGAAATTACCCGTCAGGGCGGTGTAGTGTTCGCCCCCTTCGCAGGCTCTCCTTCTGTTATGCCCTGGCATGTGCTGAATCCTGCACTGGTATGGAAGCATAATGATTTCCAATTAGCTGATCAGCTGGTTGCCTGTGCTGAAGAGCAGTTTAACATTGATGACCGGCGTATTTATTCCATGGGCTTCGGCGCGGGTGGTTTTCAAAGTGCTGCCATGGGGCGGATGCGATCGAACTATATTGCAGGCATTGTCAGTTATTCTGGAGGGCAGCTGCCGTGGTTTAAACAGCTGCCAACGGGCTCTGAAAATAATTTTTATTCAGCCTTTATAACCTATGGCACCCAGGGAAAAGATAAGGTAGCTCTGGTGGACTTTGCCGGTACCAGTAAGGCACTGGTTAGGTACTTGAAGGGGCGTGGATTTCATAAGGGCATAGAGTGCAATCAGGAGCGGGGGCATACCATGCCGGATGCAACTATGCAGGAAGGTTGGCGCTACATCAGTCAGGTTTTTTACAGGCGTATGTCTGAGGCTGTTGTTGAATTAGGCAGGCCCGCGACTTTTGATGTGCGTACGGGAATCCATTGCCACTAACCTCTGTTTCCTGAAGCGAAATATAGTCTTTCAAATTTATCATTTTACGAAACAGGTTTACCTCGTTATGGTTGTCTCCAGCGGAACATTTTGAGCTATAAGAAATACATCAAAAGAAGCGTGAGTGTCGCTCAGGAGTTAGTATTATGCAGGTTTACTACGATAAAAATTGTGATCTTTCCATTATCCAGAGCAAGAAGGTCGCTATTATCGGTTATGGCTCTCAGGGGCATGCTCATGCCAATAACCTGAAAGACTCGGGAGTAGATATCACAGTCGGTCTGCGTTCCGGCTCATCTTCTGTTGCTAAAGCCGAAGCCTCCGGCCTGAAAGTAAAGAATGTAGCTGATGCCGTGGCTGAAGCTGATGTGGTCATGATCCTGACCCCTGATGAGTTCCAGTCCCAGCTTTATAAGGCAGAAATTGAACCTAACTTGAAGCAGGGCGCTACTCTGGCGTTTGCCCACGGTTTTGCCATTCACTATAACCAGATTATTCCACGTGCTGATATCGATGTGATCATGATTGCTCCCAAGGCTCCAGGTCATACCGTACGTTCGGAGTTTGTGAAAGGCGGCGGTATTCCTGATCTGATTGCTGTTTTCCAGAACGTATCCGGCAAGGCAAAAGAGCTGGCACTGTCTTACGCGTCAGGTATGGGCGGTGGTCGTTCCGGCATTATCGAAACCACATTCAAAGATGAAACAGAAACCGATTTGTTTGGTGAGCAGGCTGTACTCTGCGGAGGTGCGGTTGAACTGGTTAAAGCGGGTTTCGAAACTCTGACCGAAGCCGGCTATGCACCGGAAATGGCTTACTTCGAGTGTCTGCACGAACTCAAGCTGATTGTTGACCTGATGTACGAAGGCGGCATCGCCAACATGAACTACTCCATCTCCAACAATGCAGAGTATGGTGAGTATGTAACTGGCCCGGAAGTGATTAACGAAGAGTCCCGTCAGGCCATGCGTAATGCCCTCAAGCGTATCCAGAACGGCGAATATGCCAAGATGTTCATCACAGAAGGTGCCATGAACTACCCATCCATGACAGCTCATCGCCGTAACAACGCTGCTCACCCTATCGAGCAGGTGGGTGGACGCCTGCGTGAGATGATGCCCTGGATTGCGGCTAACAAGATTGTTGATAAAGAAAAGAACTAACCTTTTCGGAAGGGGCAAAAGCCCCTTCCTTCTCCTGCCTGATTTGCTCCCTGTAAAAAGCCAAAAGAATCTTCGCTGCTATGGTATGTAGATGATTTTCGGCTCATCCTTATAGAAAGATAAAAAAGGCGGTTAACAATAATGGATGAGAAACAAGATAAGCCTGAAACTTCTTCAGTTGATGGACTCCTGCCCGTCGATGAACATATAGAAGAAGTGGCAGAAGGTGGATATAAAGTTCAGCGCCGGGGGGTATATCTTCTTCCTAATCTTCTAACAACTGGCGCCTTGTTCTGTGGGTTTTACGCCATTGTCAGTGTGACGGCAGATCAGCCCGACTTCAGCGCAGCAGCCATCGCTATTTTTGTAGCCATGATTCTTGATGGAATGGATGGTCGGGTTGCTCGCCTTATCAATGCCCAAAGCAAATTTGGTGCAGAGTACGATAGCCTTTCCGATATGGTCTCCTTCGGTGTTGCGCCGGCACTGGTTGTCTTCAGCTGGGCTTTGGGAGGATTAGGTAAAATCGGATGGATGGTGGCCTTTATCTATGCCGCCTGTGCTGCGTTGCGCCTTGCCCGATTTAATGCCATGGCCGATACGGCGGATAAACGCTACTTCACAGGATTAAACAGCCCGAGTGCAGCCGCACTGGTTGCCGGTTTGGTGTGGTCGTTCAGTGATTTTGGCGTAGATGGAAGTTCTATTGCCATTGCGCTGCTGGCAGCATTGATCACTGGATTGGCTGGCATAATGATGATCAGCAACTTCCGTTATCACAGTTTTAAGCAACTCGACTTACGCGGCCGGGTGCCATTTATTTTCATCATTGCACTGGTCTTGGTTTTTGCGGTCGTATTTATCGATCCGCCAAGAGTGTTGTTTATTGTGTTCTTGGCCTATGCTTGCTCTGGCCCTGTGATGAGTATTTTTAATACCGAGCAGCAGCCAGCTGTGCGCGGATAGTGTGTAGTTCTTCCCTTTTATAGGCATCTTTCTCGTCTAGTTGATAAAGAGTGTCTATACCTGAAGACTTTGAGTGCATGGTTCGGAATACCGCCTATTGACGAATGCAGCGATGGCCGTATAATTCGCCGCCTCTCTGTTGAGCAGTGCAGAAGCAATGCTTATAGGGAGATAAGGTGAGTGCAAATAGCGACCGACGGTCAACAATGTTTAAGTAAAACTTAAATGTTAATTGACACAACGTCACAACGCTGTAAAATGCGCTCCTCGTTGTCACCGGCTAAGCCAAACGGCAACACTTGTTAGGCATTTCTTGGTTGTTCAATTTCACTGGAATTAACAAAAAAGAATCACTTGACACCTGCAGGCGCCACGGTAGAATGGCTGCCTCGCTGAAGCGACTAACGAATCACTTCTTAAGAGCTTCAGCAATCCTCTTCGCAAAATGAGATGAAGAGTGATCTTTAACAAAGAATTCA
>NZ_SMME01000276.1 GCF_009711465.1 Parendozoicomonas verongulae
CATCCGGTAATCTCACCAGGCACCAGCGCACACATCGCAATGTGAAAGGAATGTGTACAACTATACCCTGATAGATTACGGACTGTATGGTGCAACAGATCAGGAGAAAGAGAATGGTCTTCAGGCTGAACTTTGTTGTCACCAGTCTCTGCATGGCGATCGGCCTTTCTTCATCTGGCGCCTCTGCAGTAAAAGTCAAAAGTCAACCAATCCGCTCTATTCAATCACAACCTCTTGAAGTGATCTCTACAGGCAACATTGCTATACAAGCTACAGACAGCACATATATCCATCCCCATAAAACAACATCCTGCGTCATAGCCAGGGCAACTGAACACCGCGTAGTGCATTGCCGGGGGGAAAAGCAAAAAACTGGATTAACTCTCACCAGCTCAACACTTGCACAACATCTGGCCGTTGAAACAGGTTCCACAACATGGATCCGGGATAAGGCAAACA
>NZ_SMME01000244.1 GCF_009711465.1 Parendozoicomonas verongulae
ATACATCCTGCGGACAATATATGTATCCACTCCGGTGAAACCACATCTTGTACCGTTAAAAGGTCTGCCGGGCACCACGTTGTGCACTGCCGTGGGAAAAAGCAAAGAACCCAATTCACACTCACGGAATCAACGGCTGTACAACATCTGGCTGTTGAAGCGGATGCCACAACATGGATCAGAAATCCATCTGACATTTGCTGCATTTTCAGTAACAATGGTGCTCCTGACATATTATGTCCCCCTCCTTCACCACCGCCCTACCTGGACACTCTATTCCCAGAGTTATCAGGCCTGGATCAGGATGACCCTCTACTTTCAGAGTTAGCGGATTTGTTGCAGGATGATGTATTTCAGAATGCTCTTTGCACCAGTGTAGAGAGGGGTATATTTGATACAGATGGCACTTTTA
>NZ_SMME01000190.1 GCF_009711465.1 Parendozoicomonas verongulae
AAGGCTAACGTACTGTCTCACCAATTTCCCTCTGACCTTATGCTTGTCCGGCTCCAGCACGACAAACAGAAGGGGTGTGCCTGACTACGAATAACACACCCCCCGGATAGTTGTTAACTGGCCTGATACTTCTCAGCAGTCAGGCAAGCAACCTTAACAATTACATCAACGCTCTTCATGGCCTTCAGTATACTCAGGCACTTCCATGAGTCCGATGGCTATGAACCAATTCTTTTTCACAAGGTCATTTACATTATTAGAAAACAGCAAGAGAACAAAGCCATGCAGATAGACCATCAAGTATCAATTAAAGGAACCTTATGGCTAGCTCCCAAAGCAGTCACAGA
>NZ_SMME01000744.1:0-771 GCF_009711465.1 Parendozoicomonas verongulae
ATTTCGGGCGGAGGGCAGTCTCTACTGCCCTTGAAGTTATTTCCTTACATAGCGTGCAATACGCTCCGGCGCAGCCAACAGCTGCGGTGTTAAGCGCAGAACCTCTCTGTGAATCTCTGCCAGCGCGGATTCTTCATACTCATGGGCAATCGCATTGCGCAGCTCACGAATGACCACGAAGTCTCGTGCAGCATCAATCAAGCCTTTCTTTTCCGCTCTGTTGATGCGATCACGCACAGTGCCCGGGCTTTCCAAATCCAGCTCATCCACCAACCGGAAGATTTTCTGAATCAGGATATCGCTCATGCGGGCAAAGCGTGCAGTCAGGGTTTCAAACTTTTCCTCATCTTCAAGGGTTAGCTGACCCACATCCAGCGGCTGACACCGCTCCAAAGACCAGCGCAAGCCTGCAGCCGCTTTGTTCATTTGTTGCAGTTGTTTTTCCAATAGCCTGCGCTTGTCTTCTGTCATAACCGTATCTACCTCTGAAGTTCTATTGCTGTAGGAAGAACCGTTCTTGTAAAGTCACCTGTACCATCGGCATCCAGCAGCAGATCAATCTTCTGCTCACCCAGTCGTTCATGGAGATCCGCAAGGATATTCAGCTTATCAGTGAATCCCAGTTTTGCCGAAATCACCAGCAAATCAATATCCCCCCCTTTTTTGGCAGGGTCTGTGCGGGAGCCAAATAATAGCACCCGCGCTGTAGGGTCATACTGGGAAATCACCTGAGTGATAGCTTGCTGTTCCTGTTCCGTCAGTCTCATGGAT
>NZ_SMME01000744.1:983-2571 GCF_009711465.1 Parendozoicomonas verongulae
ACTGCTGAAAATGATTTAAATTTCTGTGTTATCTCAGAGAAGTGTTTCTGTAATTCAAGAGAGGGAAGAAATACAGGTAGACTTAAGAGATCATCCATTTCAAATCTCTTTGTTCCGTGCGCTGCTGAAGATACTTTCGAGAGAAGATGCTCATGTTGAGACTTCAGAAACCAAAGCAGGAAATTAGGCAGCAAATAATCTGTGCAGGTAAATGCCTTCATATCCTGATTTATTGCCACATCTCTTGTAGTGATAGCCACGGGAACTGTGTGAGCCAATATCATGCCTCTTACAACAATTAAAATTGAGGATGTTGGCACTTTCTTTAGGTTAGTTTCGGTGAAAACTGAATCTGAAATGTGATCTAGCGCATCTGAAATCTCGACACTTTTCATATCTTTCGGGGAAACCCAAGGAAACTCACCAGACCAGTATGTTTCATTCTTCTTTGAAGGTGTTCCACCACTCATAACATTTACTAACGACTTCAGCGGCTTCACCTCCCACCCCTTCGGATTAGTCACCGGATCACCAAACATATCCAGGAACACACTGCGGAGGAATTCGTCGGCGAGGCCGATGGCCTGCTGGCGTTTCTGGCGAAGCTGGTCGGCTTTATCCAGAATGGCGGCGATGCGTTTTTGCTCGGGTAGTGGGGGGAGTGGTACAGGTATTCTGCTTGCATCACCTTTTGTTAACTTTGCTCTGGTTGCCCCTTTAATAAATGGAGTCACATCATACCGCTGCAAAACACGGTAGAGAAAAGTCAGATCAATATTATCCTTCGGTTTCAGCACATGAGCATGGTTGTTTACCCAATACTTGCCAGTAGCAATGTATGCAATATCACGATCAGGATTACCGAAGTGGCCACCATCTTCTGCAAGCAAAACCAAAGACTCATCAAACAGATAACCATCTATAGAACCCTGTAAGCCATTAGCTCCATAGTAAGCATAATCACCTTCGACACGCTCAGACGCTTTTACAGGCTTCCTGAGATTATCTAAAAAAGTAACGACTTCGCTTAAAGGCACAACAGGCCATTTATCAGAGAAACCAGAGCGACGCAGCATCACAACATCCCCTCCAACTCACCCAGCTCCTTCTGAATCTCAGCCTCCAAATCCTTCAACCGCCCCAGAATTTCCTTCGGCGGGTCATAAACCTCTTCCTCGTACACCACCTCCTTATAGCGGTTAATGGACAGGTCGTATTTATTAGCTTTCAAATCCGCCTTGAGTACGACAAATGCCTTCTGAGTGCGATCAGTCCAGTCCATCATGGGAACGATGCTTTCATCAGACAGTTTGTGTCCAACAAACGCATCCACCGGCAAATTACGGCTCCTGCGATATTGCTTCCAGTTCGCAATCAAATGAGGCAAATCGTTTTTGTCGATAGGGTTGCGCTTGTCATCCAGACTGTAACCGTCGTTTTCCAGATCGTAGAACCAGACGTTTTCAGTCTCGCCGCCCTTGGTGAAAATCAGAATGGCCGTCGCCACACCGGCATAGGGTTTAAAGACACCGGACGGCAGGTTGATTACCGCTTCCAGCTGGTTATCTTCCACCAGTGTTTTGCGCAG
>NZ_SMME01000744.1:2712-3295 GCF_009711465.1 Parendozoicomonas verongulae
GCCTTGGGGCACAACCGTGGCGCTGCGACCGCCGACTTTCAGCATTTGCAGAATACGGGCGCAGAACAGCAGCTCGGTCTTTTTGGTTTTTACCAGCTTGAGAATATCCGGGTCGATATCCTCTTCGTCCAGGGTGCCGGTAAACGGCGGGTTGGCGAGTATCAGGTGAAAGCCGTTGTGGGAGGCTTGTGGGTAACGGTCGGAGAAGCTCTGGCTCATGGTGTCCTGATAGTGAATATCCGGCTCGTCCACCCCGTGCATAATCAGGTTCATGGCGGCAATGCGCAGCATGGTGGAGTCGAAGTCGTAACCGTGGAACATGTCTGTGTCCACATGGTTGCGGTATTCGTTTAATAGATCTCCAGAAAAAATATGCTGCTGTTCAAGCTCGCCTTTTTCGTTGGTGACGGTTTCGGTGTGAATGCTCTCCAGAGAACTGTACTTTTCCAGCAGGTATTCATAACTGGTAGAGAGAAAACCACCAGTACCACAGGCCGGATCACAAATGCGCTCACCACGGGCAGGGTTGGGTTCCATCATCTCCACCATGGCACGGATAATATGGCGCGGGGTACGGAACTGG
>NZ_SMME01000744.1:3305-5741 GCF_009711465.1 Parendozoicomonas verongulae
GGGCAGCGCCTTGATCATCTCAACAGCTTTCACCAGCAGACTGGGCTTGACGATCTCCAGGCGGGCATCCTTCATAAACTCCGCCAGCAGACCATCGTCGTTGCGCTCATCTGAGAGAATGCGGAAGTGGCGGAACACTTCATCCCGCACAGTTTCCATCATTTCATCAGCACTCAGGTTGCTGTACTGACTGAACCGGCAGGCCTGCTGCAGCGGGGTAAAACGAGGATGGAAGTCGACATTGGCGAGCATCTTGCGCTGCTCGTCTTTGGTTTCCTGCATATCCAGCATGCGGGAGTACATCAGGAAGGTGATCTGTTCGATAACCGTCAGTGGGTTGGTAATACCACCCACCCAGAACTCTTCCCAGAGTTTGTCGATTTTGCTTTTCAGGTCGCCTGTGATCATGAATAAACTTACGTTGAAAAATAAAAAATATGAGCAGGATTATACCTGCTGATGGATACAAGACCGTTTAGTAACTGTACTCGCTTAAGAGCGGCCTATATCAAGAAAGAGTTTCACCAGTGCTTCATTGATGTAGTAATTACTGCGGCCCATCTTCTGTTTGACCAAAAAGCCTTTCTCGCACAACTGCTCAAGATATTTTGTCGCCGTCAGGCGGCTGACGCCAAGATCCTTTTCTACAAACTCGATTTTTGTATAGGGGTGGCAGAACAGGTTATTCAAAAGATCCTGAGAATAAATCTTGGGCAGGTCATGGCGCATCCGGTGCTTAACCGTTTGCATCATGGTTTTAATCTGCTCGATAAGGCGGGTCGTTTCTTTTGATGTTTCTTCAACGGCCTGTAACATAAAGAGCAACCAGCCCTCCCAGTCACTACTATCTCTCACGCCCTGCAGATGTCGGTAGTACTCCGCTTTGTTTCGGATGATATATCGGCTCAAATAAAGAACAGGCAGATCCAGCAACTTCTGGGCAACAAGATACAGGATGTTAATAATACGACCTGTACGACCGTTGCCATCATAAAAAGGGTGGATACTTTCAAACTGAAAATGGATAACAGCCATTTTCACCAGCGGATCATTGTCTGAAAGTCCGTGATCATTGATATAAGCCACCAGGTTGGACATTAACGACTCAACCTGATCCGGACTTTGAGGTGGTGTATAAACGACCTCCCCCGTTTGCATATTTTTCAGCTCGGTACCGGGTAGTTTGCGAAGACCTGCACGGTTTTCTTCCAGTGTCTGCTGAATATCCAGGATATCCTGTAGCCGCAGGAGTTCAGTGCGCCTTACGGTTTCAAAGCCACAATTCAGAGCCCTGGCGTAGCTTTTCACTTCTTTTGCCGCAGGATTGTAAGCTGTGGCCGACAGGCCGTTCTTGAACAGTTCATCGTGGGTGGTGACTATATTCTCCACCTCGGAACTGTCTTTCGCTTCCTGGAGGGTCAGGGTACTGATCAGGATGCTTTCGTTGGGAATGGAGCGCACCACACCTTTCAGTTCAGCCAGGTGCCTGTGGGCCACCGCCAGCTTTTTGAGCACTTGCCGGGTTTCCAGCTCCTCTTCCTGAGACAAAGGCAGATTGGATGGTTCAAAAGACCCCATAGCCACTCCTGACATGTATAAAAAATCGGATTATTTATACAAGTTAACATGGACATGTATAAAAAATCTGTTTTTCTATACATATCCAGCAAAGCTGTATAAAAAACCTCTTTTTCTATACATAACGGCTTCAGAGCTGCTTTGGACTCAGATGGTAACCATGCATTGGTAAGAACCAACCAACTATTGGTTAAATCAGCAGCCCCTTATGAGTGTGGAGCCAGCTCTCCCACTCTCAACGAATCCACAATTTCCTTAATCGCCATAACCTGCCCCATATCCGGGAACACCCCGGTAATCCCTCTCCCATGAATCTGGGTAAACGGCTGCTCAAACAGCTTGCTCATCTCCACCGTACCGTAATCACGGATATGGTTTTTCAACATATCGAGGAAACGGATCTGCTGGCTGTTCAGGTTATGGGCAGCGGCAAAGCCTGCGAACTTCTCCGCTACAGCCTGACCATCCATACCCACGATTGTACGCAGTATCTGATCCAGGCTGGCAGAGGCCTCCGGGTAAAACTCTTTCAGGGTGCGGATATCAACATTGGGGTTTTGAACCAGAACCAGCTTGGCCAGTTCGTCCAGCTCTCGCTGCTGCACCGGTTGGCCGTTGCGGATTTTTACCAGTGCCGGGTTGGTGGTGAACAATGGCTCCAGTGCACCCTGCACCTGCTGTCGATAGATTTTAAAGTCCACCGATTTGATATTGGCTTCGTGGGTGCCGGTCTCGTACTTGGCGGCATCTTCTTTAATGTCGGTTTCCATCGGGCCTGACGGCGGCGGTGTTACCTCCCCTTCCATCAGGTGCATAATGCCCCGCAGACGGGTACGCACATGCTCCAGCTCGGCGAAG
>NZ_SMME01000744.1:5751-5818 GCF_009711465.1 Parendozoicomonas verongulae
GACCTTACAGAAGTTGCCCCCAAACTGGGGATACATTTCATCGAACACCTCCTGCAGCATCACCGCA
>NZ_SMME01000744.1:5828-6027 GCF_009711465.1 Parendozoicomonas verongulae
CTGCACGACGGTGGCCCACAGCTTCTGCAGTGTGTCTTTATTGGTGTAAAGCGCCGTTTGTGCGGCAATCATGTCCATATCGAAGCGCAAAGCATTACCCTGACCACGCACATCCACCCACTGCATCAAGGGGCCGATTTCATCCACAAGCTGCTGACGAGTTTGCGGCGCGAACTGTTCCAGCACTTTGCTGTTATTT
>NZ_SMME01000744.1:6037-6494 GCF_009711465.1 Parendozoicomonas verongulae
AGCAATGGTGTTGGCATCCAGCGCCTGAAGCTGGTCTTTCAGTTGTTTGGCGACTGTTTTTACGGTGTCCTGTTGGAAATCCTTCTGGGCGGCTTTCGCCAGATCCACCCAAGCCTCCATGTGCTTTTGAGCCAGTGGCTTACCCGTTGATACAGGAGCCTCTTCCTGCTCCAGAGCGTGATACTCGAAATTGCCCCAGTGATCAAAAATCAAAAACTTCTGTTTATGCTGACCGGGGCCAAACAGGTTTTCACACAGACGGGTTCCCCGGCCGATCATCTGCCAGAACTTCACTTTGGATTTCACCGGCTTGGCAAAAACCAGGTTCACCACTTCAGGTACATCAATGCCGGTGTCCAGCATGTCTACGGAAATAGCAATGGTGATTTCACTGTCGCTGACCTGACTGGCTGCAGTTTTTTTATCGCCTTTGAAGTCATCAATAAGCTGCTCTGCC
>NZ_SMME01000744.1:6504-7270 GCF_009711465.1 Parendozoicomonas verongulae
GCGGGCAAAGACGATACTTTTTCCCGGTAGCTGTTCGTCCCGGTCCCTCAGGCCATTTTCCATCAGGTTGCGGATAATGGCACGATTGGTATCACGGTTGAAAATGGCCTTGTCGATGGACTTGGCATCAAAGTCCAGCTCGTTAGGGTCTATGCCCTGCTCTTCCAGTTGGGCAATCTGCTCATCGGACAGGTTGTCCTTTTTGATCCCTTCCCGCAGAAACTGCGTGGTATGGGTGATGACTTCGTAAGGTGTAAGAAAGTCGCCGCTGATGGCGGCTTCCAGCGAGTACTCAGCGGTGGGGATACGCCCTTCACACCCAAACAGGCCGTAGGTGGTATGGCCGATCATATCCACAGGGGTGGCCGTTAAACCGACCTGCAGGGCATCGAAGTATTTGAACAGGTCACCGTAGACGTTGTAGATAGAGCGGTGGGATTCGTCCGCAATAATCAGATCAAAGTACCCCACATCGTACTGATCCATGATTTTCATCATACCGGGGTAGGTGGCGATGAAGATGCGGGAGCTGGTCATGTACTTCTTATCGGTTTTACCCACCACATAAATGGGGTCGTTCACGAACTCATTGAAAGCGTTGCGTGCCTGCTTGCGCAGCTCACGGCGGTCACACAGGAACAGCACTCGTTTGGCCCAGCGGGCATCCAGAAGTTTTTTGGTGAGGGCTATAGCTACACGGGTTTTGCCAGTACCTGTGGCCTGTACGATAAGAGACTTTCGGTGCTTATCGCTGAATCGCTCACTG
>NZ_SMME01000744.1:7558-8060 GCF_009711465.1 Parendozoicomonas verongulae
TGCATTAGTGTTGGTGCGCTTGGCTTCCACGACCGCCATGGGCATGCCTTTGGCATCCCAGAGCACATAGTCGGCGTAACCGTCTCCGGTTTTGGTGGGCTGCTCTTTGACCGGCTCTTCCTGAGTGACCTGTGCAGTGTCCTGTAGGTTTTCTCCCACATCCCATCCTGCGGCAATAAGCTGGGAGTCAATCAGATGGCGGCGGGTTTCGGCTTCATCCAGTTCAAGGATATTGGCAACATGGTCGTTCTTCTGACGAAGCTGCTCCATGCGCTGCTGGAACTCATCGGCCTTTTCCTTCTGGTGCTGGAGCTCCTGGAGGATGTTGATCTGCTGCTTCTGGGCTTCTTCCAGTTCGGCCTTGGCGGCATCGAGCTGTTCCTGCTTATGCTGCAGCTCTTTCCTGGTGAGTGATGATGTATCAGTTCTGGGAGCTTCGGGCTCGGTATAGGTGCCCAGCCCAGCCTTCGTGCCGTTACCATGGCTCAGGTACATCCAGCCA
>NZ_SMME01000744.1:8167-8693 GCF_009711465.1 Parendozoicomonas verongulae
AACATAGAAGGCTTCCTGCAGCAGCCACAGGGCATCTTTCGGTTTAATGTGGTCGCCGTGAGCGGCACGGTTACCATGGATGCGCAGGGCGTCCATCTTCAGGGTGACAGACGTGGGTATCACACTCTGGAAGACATCATCTTTAATCAGATCGTACAGGCTGGCACGGTAGCCCTGCTCCAGACGCTGATCCCGATAGATCCATCGCACCACCAGCTCAAGGTAGTTGCGCAGCTTGACCAGACAGCTTTCCGGATCGGTATGGACATACTGTTCCGCCATCGCCCCAAGGTTGGCCAGCTCCGGCCAGCGGGTGCGCAGCATTTCAAAGTTGACGGATTTTGGGGTGCCCATACGAGATAACGTCCTGTTCTGGCTGGTTATGTAACAGGGCTATATTCTACCGATGTCGTGTTTGGGGCAAGTTGATCTGTGGACAGGTGACATGTCAAAGGCCACACAAGGCAGCGGCGGGTCGGGGAACCTTTTTTCCCATCTTCAAAAATACACTGACGTCCCAGCTTCA
>NZ_SMME01000011.1 GCF_009711465.1 Parendozoicomonas verongulae
CCTTTTCCTCCTCGCTGAAAGTGCTTTACAACCCGAAAGCCTTCTTCACACACGCGGTATGGCTGGATCAGGCTTGCGCCCATTGTCCAATATTCCCCACTGCTGCCTCCCGTAGGAGTCTGGGCCGTGTCTCAGTCCCAGTGTGGCTGATCATCCTCTCAGACCAGCTACGGATCGTCGCCTTGGTGAGCCATTACCTCACCAAC
>NZ_SMME01000712.1 GCF_009711465.1 Parendozoicomonas verongulae
AATTTCGGCCTGAAAGTCACACATCGGGTACGAAGATGTAAGTTCTATAGTAACAAGGTTTCCCCGGCTCGTTCTGGCTTGGCCAGTTACTACCCTTATGCCCATGGCTTCCAACCCTGCCGCCTGACGCTTCAAAATGCTGGACAGACCGTAAGCGCTGTGAGGCCAAGCTCGGCTATCTCCACTACTGCGGTATCCTGAAAGCCGATCCAAAAGAGCCTTGTAGTTGCCAGAGAAAACCAGCGCACTCGTACTCTTCGCAGATAACTCCATTAGTGCAACGCACACTGGGCTGGATTCCAGACCGGTGTGGATCATCTCCTTCTGGCACTCCCGAAGCATGCTGCAGAACGAGTGCGGATGCCTGATCACTTGAACGATGGCCTCACCTAGCTGACCAAAATCAACCAGTCGTGGTGGATCTGGCAACACGATATCAGGAAGCACCCTCAAGGCATTGGAGAACACATCCAGCAGCCCACCCAGTATGCTGGGATAGACAGCGTTGTACTGGGCGTCCAGCTCGGTTTTGGACTTCCGCTGTCCCCGTGGTAGTGCATCCAGCTCAATGCTGATACAGCGATCTATCAGGTCGAGCCGAGTCGCCATTGGGGTGATACCGTTAATGATTTGGGGACGTAACGCTTGCAACACCGTCTCATCAGCATCCGAGTAGGCTGTTCTTTTCACATAGGCCGACCCTGTACTTACCTGGCACATGATGTCCTGCTGACCGCTGTTGGCGTGAGATACATTCTCGAAGGCCATAACCCAGTTAAATTGAGCTGATACGAAAAAGTGTTCATCTTGAGAAGGAAAGCTGCGGAGTGGTGCGGTGTTCGGATCAACAAGGGATCGAATAATCTCCGTTGTCTGGCTCTTACCCGTACCGTGTCCCCCGAGGATTTCCAAAACCGGCTTCTGCGTGTTCTGTCGCCAACTCTCCAAGATCCAAGCGATGACCAAAAACCTGTGTGAGGCAGGTACATTAACGTACGACCATAATTGCTCAGGGTCCCCACCCCGAGTTGGTGTAGGAAAGGGTTTCATCGTCTTGGATCGGACGAACATCACTGGGCTCAGATCCAGAATGCGCCAACCGGTGGTATCAACCTCAACCACTTGCCAGGCATCGTTACAGAGGTCGATATAGTATCGCCCCTCCCAGTATGCGACACGCAAAAAAACCGGTCTGGTTTCACCTTCGTAAGTCGCATCTGCACACAAGCTCTGACAAGCCTCGTCGACATGCTCCTTTCGGGCTGACTTTTTATAATTAACACGGTACCAGCGCCCAACATTCTTCCGGAAGTTGGCCGACTCAATAGGCCAGCATTGAATCACGCCTTTGCCACTGGAAAATCGTGCATAGCCACGATCCTCCTGATCCGTAAAAAGCTCACATTTCGCCTTAACAAGATCGAGGAGATTATCGACGACACTGCGCTTTTGCTCATCAGCCGGAGCATTGTTTAAAGCGCCGTCAAACAGCGCTTTTGCATCTTCTTTTTTCATTGTTCACTTCCCTGTGAGCAAGTCGTTCCAGTCAGTTCCCGTGTTCCCGGCACTAAAACGAGGGTATACAACGATCCCGCCGACAGCCTTAGCAGCAGCCTTTGCTTTCATGAGCCCGATATTCAGTTCGAGGTGATTATCGTTATCTGCGGCGAAAACGATTCTGGCTTTGGGGTACTTATGACGCAGGATCAGGGCAACAGCTTCAAGATTGCCAGCGTTAAATGCCACGAAAGTTGGATACCCTGTATTTTCGTAAATCGTGGCACCGGTGGCATATCCCTCGACGATGACAATAATGCCTTCGGGGTCAAACTCATCCCCGATACGATGAAAGCAGCCGGTAATACGTCCTCCTTTAGCAAACCGTTTTTTGCCATCTAAATAGATGTATTGCAGGCTCCACAACTTTCCGTCCACGTCTTGAAGTGGAATCATCAACACTCCATTCCTGACTCGGACACCATAAGGGCGAACCGCCTTCTTGATCAGGTATGAGTGATCCTCTAACTCGAGCGCACCGGAATAAAACTTTCTTCTACACTCATCCGCAGCCGTGCAATGTTGCTGCCATCGTTCCTTTTCAGCCAACCGCTTGGCTTCCGAAACTTGCTGTCGGAAAGCATTGATCCTCTCTGGTGTCGACGGCTTCTCGTCAAACCAAACCACCTCTTTCTGGTCAGTTCTCCATGAACCAAACACCCCAGCCGTGGGAAAGCAAACATACCAACCGTTCTGCGATCCGAGTTTCTCTCCATCAACACGGTAACGGTGAAGAAGCCCATCCATGACAATTTCCACTCCTAATGGTGGAGCCAGTCCAACCTTGGCCATAGCATCATAAATATCCATAGACTGGCCTCTTTGTCTGCGTAAAGTAGCTGCTGTATAAACACGCTTTGTATACGCCCCGAAGCGAGACAGCCGCATCTCCTTTACACGCCTCTTCAACCGCACAGGTAGCCCATATTTCAGCCACCTTCCGTGGGCAGGTCATGCTTTGATCAGCCAGAATGGCGAGCACCTTCTCCACCCAGAAGCTAATCTGTTCTTCACAATCCATTGTTTTCAAACCTCATCCATAAGGTTTTTAAAAGGCAAAAGAACCCGCTGGCTTTATTCACCAATTTGATGAAAAGCGTTTCTAGTTAATTTGCCTTTTTGGAATTAAAATCTAGTGAGAGACTACGAACTCCTCACTGCTTACTGTGGGTTATGCCTTACTCTTCAACATGGAACAGCTCACTGGCATAGACGATGCAGTCTAGTAAGTGAGGTATATCGCCTCCGGCTAAGTGACACTTAACAGCCCGGCCAACCAGAAGGTCAAAGTCCTTCTGAGTGCAGCAGGCACCGTAAGCCTCCAGTGCTTCCAGAGCCATTGCCGACCAGAATTTGGTCAGCTCCTCTTCGTTTACCTCTATGGTTCTCATTTGAGATCCCTCTCTTTTATGTGTGTTTGAGCCCATTCCATGAGCTCACTATGTACCCAACGCACACCTCCGCCGGGGATTGATACTGGCAATGGCAATTCGCCTGCAGCCATTAACCGGTATATTGTTGAACGACTAATACCAAATGTTTCTTCGATAAACTGACGACGAACCAGTTTTACATCATCGACTTTCTGAACATCCAACACTCTGGCAATAGCCTCTTCGACTACTTGCGTGATTGCCTCCTTATCGGGGGCTGGCTGACTATCCTTGTAAGCCATATTCCACTTCCTATTGTTGCTCTAGGGAACGCCTGTTGTGCCTGAGCACACTGTCAGACTACACCGCCCCAGCAAAGCCCTCAAAGGATTAGGATTCGGTGCAGAAAATGACAAATAAGTAGTAATTTCAGATAGTTACAGAAAGGAAAAGCCAATAAGAAAGGAAGTGGGGCACGAAAGCCCCATACGGGAGGTAAGCCGGTGCAAGACTAATCCTGCTTTGATGTAGCCCTTGTCAGCAAAGCGTCTATTTCAGTCTTTGTTGAGTCTGCTGCCTTACATAAAGCCTGCTGAAGATGATCACTACCAACCTTCTGAACATCAAACACAGCTTCAGCCACTTGCCAAATTCTTCCAATCCGCGTCTTGGGTAAATTCTCAATAAGGTAGGCCAGTGACGCCTTTGTTTTAAGCCATGGTATTAATCCAACGCCGTTTAGTGCTTTCTGGAAGGAGGTGAGGCTCAGGCCTTCTGGTATATAGCCACACACAACCAGGCCATCATGGAGTAAATGAATAGAAATCACCCTATCATCAATGTATACGGCTAGTGTCCCCTTTGGTGCACTTCTTGATCGCCCGACCTGGTGATAAAGTGGCCTATAACCAGAATCTGAACTCTTGTACTCATTTTTTTTATTGAACTTTTCATTCACACGATTCAACTCAGAAATTTCGGACGGAGATAAACGACCAAGGTCTTTCACTTCATCAATAGCCAGTTTCAGCAATCTGATTTTACGTTCCAACTCGTCGCATTCCCTGACTTTTCCAGCACGAGCCTTACGTACGACATCACCAGTATAACCCTGCAGCTTCTTTTCTAGCTGCTTTAATGATTTAGAAAGGTAGCTGTCATACGTTTGCCTATCCCTATCTGTGAAACAATCTACTGACGAGGCATGACGATATTCGCTGTAAAACTCCTCAGAATTATTTAACACACCTGCCCCTATACCTGTGAGCGGCGGTTGATCGGTAGAAGGGGCACTTTGTTTAGCCGTCAGTGGAATAAGGTGAACGGACTTAGGTAAGTCAACTTCTTTCACTTGGGGTTCAGCGGTTGCAATGGGATCTTCAGCCTCATCAAGCTCTCTGACTTCATAGCAGAACCTTGGCTTATCAACCCATCGCCCACTCCCGTCATCATCCTGAACGTAATGACTCTCTACAGCATCACTCAGAACTGGCAGAAAAAACCGGGCTATCTCAACCCACTTATCTCGTTTGATAAGCACGCGTTTCCCATTAACCTGAAGAAAAACGGGTTCATTCTCCACGCCATCACTAGCGATACGAAGGCGAACTTTTGGCGCTTTGTTATTGATGTTATCGGCTGTCATATCGGGTTAACGTCACAAGTTATTTGTGAAGTCTTTGATACTATCAGCGCTGCCCAGAAGGAAACAGCCCATCTCAATATATCAGCCAAGGCGTGATAAAAAATCACGGTAAGAGCAGCGACTCACTGCACGCTCTCACCATAAGCTGCTAACCGCTAATTACCTCCCTCAGGGTGCGATTATCATCTGCTTTCCAGGCAGTCATACCATTGGTGCTGCGGCCAGAGATTACACACCCTGCAGCAGAAGGGCTGGAGAGTTCGTAGTCTTCCACAAAGTGATAGCTCTCCCCATCCAATACCAGTACGCCTTTTTCTAACATCTTTTCCCGGTTGCGTTGCACGGCAGGTGGGCATGAGTTGGTCAGCCCTCGTACTGCACGGGAACCTTTGAAAATAACGAACCCTTCCTCTGAAGGTGCTCCCGTTGCCGTCACGCCTCTTGCCGAGTAACGGAATACCGGCACCGGGCTGGCTTCTTTTTCAGAGGTTGCAGAGAGGCAGGATTTAACCGCAACGGCACCCGGCGCAGAAAAGTGGAGTATCCCCAGCACCGGAAGGAGCTGGATCATTCTATCCATAAACACATCCATATCGGCACGGTCGGCTTCAGGGAGGGATGAACCGCTGGCGGCGTTGTTCATCACTGTGACCCGTTTACTGCTGTGGGCTTTCTGGATCATCTTACCTTCAATGTAACGGATATGGGATTTGGTCAGGTTTTCATCCTTGCTGACAAACACATAGGTGTGAGTCCAGTAGTCTTTTTCATCGTTACGGGCGTGCTGGCGCAGGCGGTTGGCGACGATTTCGGCTTCTCCGATATAGATCATCGGCTCTCCACTCTCAGCATCCATACCGGACAGCATGTAAACACCGGGGCTTTGTAGTTCAGGGCGTTTGAGCAGTTCATCCAGTTGGCTGCGGGGGCTGGCTATGGCCTTGCCAGACCAGTTACTAATCTCGGCGGTGCGGAGTCCGGTTGGACTGCCATTCACAAGGAACAGTTTGATGGTTGCGGGTTGCATAGACTTCTTAACGAACGATGACCTTTTGAAAGCGGGCGTTGGTTGGGTTAGCGGCGAAGCTGCGTAACCCAACACAGGGCGGTTAACTTAGAGTTCTCCGGCGAAGGCTTTTTGGCTGAGAGAGTTAAAAAGTTCATTATTACTCTGATCTAAGCCAGAATATTTGAGCTTCAAGTTATGTGTCTTATTGAATGAATCAGCAAACTTCATTTGGAGATCTAACGGAGGTAAAATGAACCGAACGACCTCCAACTTCCCTTTGCTCACCATGCCTTTCATTGCGTTTGTCGATGCTTCTTGAATCTTTTTCTTAGCAAATAACGCAAGTCCATATATGAACTCGGTACACGCAAGGTTTGGCATTGGTGTCAATGCATTAATTTGTTGATTGAAAGCTACATCTCTATTTGCTATTGCTGCATTACCTACACAGGCCGGGCTGCCAGCTATGCAAGTGATAAGTATTGAGCCTGTTTTTGCAATACGGCCAACATCTCCCCCCCGATGAGACAGAAATTCAGTAGCCGTAGTCAGAAAATGTGATGGAGTATTGATATTGTCAGATTTAATCCATTCAACATCGGAGCCGTAATATTCTGGCACTTTTCTGCTTGGTGTATTTCCTGTGGTGACTTTCGCAAATTCTTTGATTGGTTTCACCTCCCACCTCTTCGGATTAGTAACCGGATCACCAAACATATCCAGAAACACACTGCGGAGGAATTCGTCGGCGAGACCGATGGCCTGCTGGCGTTTCTGGCGAAGCTGGTCGGCTTTATCCAGGATAGCGGCGATGCGTTTTTGTTCGGGCAGTGGGGGGAGTGGGACTGTCACTTTCTCCAGCCCCTGACGTGTAATCTGTGGCTGAGCTGAACCAGAAACTACATCGTTAAACCCTCTCCTTAAAAAGAAATAGTAGAACCCGATGTGTGACTTTCAGGCCGAAATT
>NZ_SMME01000447.1 GCF_009711465.1 Parendozoicomonas verongulae
GCAGGAGCAGGTGGTGTTCCACTGTCCCTTACACCGGGCGTCTCGGCTGGACTGACGGTGAGAGTAAAACAGGCTGACCGTAGCGAAGGTGGTGCCGCAGAGGCAGGTGGTATTCCGCTGTCCTCGGCATACTGCCCTCTTTTCACCCTGGTTCAATATTTCTACTTCCGGTACAGGGCCACCGTAGTCCAGGTCACCCAGAACTGTTGATGCAGCTTCATAAACCTCTTCTATCTCTTGTTTGACAACTTTTCGGCAGTGAATTTCCCAAGCGCTGATATCAGAGTTAAAAGGTAACGGAAATCCATCAACGAATTCATTTGTTATTAGCACGTCATCTGTCGCTGACGGGGAATCTGCTATCAGCCCAAGAGTTTTTTTGTCCTGGCGTGGCAGCCTGATTCTGGATGGACTCCCAACCCCCTGGCAGACCAGGCTATTTTCTGAACCCGGTACACAAAATGTGTCGTCCAAAGGCTGAACGACGGGTGATGATGTGTGAATACGCCCTGTTGAGATGATATCGGCCTCCCCTTCACCTGATGGCAAAACAAACGTGTAGCTACTCACCTGCTTCTCTGTTCCCGCATTAACAACAATAGCTGGAGTAACGGTCAGGATAAGCCAAAGATATGAGGTATTTGCCAGCCTTTGCAACGAGCATAACCTCTGATTCAACCCTGGCACGAAAGGCTAGTCGATGAGTAGGGATGGGGCAATTGCCATCAACATCTTCCCAAGTCTGAACTGTTGAAGCCATAGCCGTTCTTTTTAAATCTCCTCTCCTTTCTTTTTGAGCCGCTTCCCCTTGCACCGGACGTCGCTGTTGCCCCGGCGATGAGATCTAAGCTGGTTGACCGAATCGAAGGTGATGCCGCAGG
>NZ_SMME01000740.1 GCF_009711465.1 Parendozoicomonas verongulae
TCGATCATAAAACCTCAACAGACCCTAGCAGCCTGTTGAGAAGTCCGTAATTCGCAGACCAGATATCTTTCCCCATAGCCTCAATCTGGAGCTGAACCATCCGTTCAAAAGTGTTGAGCATTTGCTGGCATGACTCTGGCGAGTGCTTCACCTCCGCCAGCAACGCAACTGTTGCCTCGACGGTGGAATACAGGCCCTTCACACCGCCCACATAGTTCACGCTTTAGCTGGTCACGCTTCAAATGGCATCTCGAATCATTGGTTGAAAGCGTTGATTATAACTGTCCCGCGCCTTTCTCCAGATTCCTCCGGGCTATCACCAGCATCATTCCACCACTCCCCTCATACATCAGCCTGAAGCTTTTGGTGTAACCAAAATAGGGCACCATGGCTCCCTGAGGGCTGCGCCAGATACCATGGTGCCCTAATCGGTAAGTACCGGGGGCAGCATCATAAGGTACATGCCACTCTACACAGGCTTCGCCAGAATGGGAGCCGGAGTAATCTGG
This sequence comes from Parendozoicomonas verongulae, assembly GCF_009711465.1. Lineage (GTDB taxonomy): Bacteria > Pseudomonadota > Gammaproteobacteria > Pseudomonadales > Endozoicomonadaceae > Sansalvadorimonas > Sansalvadorimonas verongulae. The sequence goes on from NZ_SMME01000740.1 coordinate 510, forward strand.
TTGCCATACAAAACGGGTATCCCAGTCATCATCGTTAACAACTTCAAACCACTGGTGGCTTTTGTTCTGTTTTTCCACTGTCATAAAGCTTTTGAGGCGACGTATAGCCAGCCTGGGATGGGTTGCAGTAAAACAGGCACGCACTTTCTGCCCAGCCCATATTACATCCGGCTGGCTTGATAACATCCGTCCGTATTCCCCATACCCGCCACACACAAATTCAGGCATATCCACCTTACGGTAAAAGCGGAACAAATCATCGGGTACGGCTCTTGAGGGCTCAAACCGACCGGGTTCTACCAAATTACCAGCCAGACGTGCAAATACGCTCTGGTAGGCAGGCAATGTCCAGGGGCCAAACAGTGTGGCTCCGGCTTCGTACAACTGCTCCTGGTATTCTTCCGGCGTAGTAACGTAGAGGCTGTAATCATTGGCATAGCCTGCCAGAACCAGATTGGAGAACCTGTCTCCTGTTTCAGACTTTACTGTATTTTTAAGCCTGCGCCCTGCGACAACCGTAAACTCCGCAGGAACACCAATCAGCCCCAGACCTCCAATCTGCACTAAAGACACAGGGATAACCTGTGGAGCCCAGCTTAAATTAGCTATCTCTGGAGGAAGACTCCCCCCAAAAGCGGAGTTCAAAGCTGTGTTAATGTAATGAAAATCATGGGGTGCCCCCAAAGCAATTAAAGACACTTTTGGGGTGTGGCAGGCACTGATCTCGGGGGTCAACCCGGTGAGCCAGGAGCTGATAAAGGTCCATGGAAATCTGGGAAGTTTCTCCTCATCCCTGAAAAGAATATTCCAGGGGGATGGCCGGCCATCACGAGTACCGGCAGCAAAGGCATAACCGGCTACGGCAGGGCAGGTCTGTACAGGATGAGGCAAACCAGTTAACGACTCCGGCACAGCCAATCGGGAGAAGTCTACATACTCATGCTGCCAGTCCAGCGGTCCTGTTAACTCCTGAGTCGCTTCTGCAAAGAGTTTCGATCCCATTTGGTACTGACGCCGCCCAATGATGCGAGCACTCTCTTCCGGTGTCGAACCAGGCCCCGTTCCGTTTAAAAAGAGATTAGGAGTCATATCGCCAGCATTCGTCTGAGGAAAAGCCGCAACAAAGTCATTGCCCATCTCCTTTTCCATCAGGGCTGCTGCATACCCTTTGTTGTCACTGGAAATCAGCAGATTGTTCATGGGAAAAGACACACCGTGGGTGGCAAACCATCCCAGCATGCCAACGGGTTTGCGGCATTGCTCGAATTTCATCACCAGCATTTCCGGGTCCACGGAGCACATAGAAATCGCTTCCGGATTGCGAAAGAAGGCTTTGAGAGCACGATTGGCGCTGGCGTTATAGAGCTCCCCCTGATTCACAAGCACTCTTCCGGGAGCAAGGCTTTTATGGGCCTGACTCACTGCATCGACTATGCCACCAACCATTGCCTCAAAAGCATCAGGAAAGTACCCGTGAACCGACATACTGAAAATAAAATGGCCGCCCTGCCCGCCATTGGCGCTGTGAGTGTGATCCGCCACAATCAGAATATTGCCATCTTCATACACAGGGCCATATAGCTGCCGCAGACGTCGCACAGCCTCGCGGGTCACATTGCCATATACCATCGCGGCACTGACCACCACCACGGCCACTCTTTTCTGGGAGGCTCTGTCAGCTATAAGAAAAGCACGGGCCCACATACGATCATGTATGCCTACAGCCACCTGTGACGCCTCGCCATATCCCATAAGCCCCACACCGTAAGCAGGGCCGGTAATATCACTTTTCCCCACACCCACCAGCCAGGGCAACTCAGCCTGCCCGGAGAGCGGCAGAGCCAGCAGAATCATGGCCGAAATGAGAGCAGTAAAAGTCGGTCGAGACATGCTTATTCCTTAAAGGCAGAAGCAAAAGACCGCTCAGTATAGAAGCGTATGAGAAATCTGCTTGTTCCCTGCCCATCGACTATTCTTTCTCCTCCTAACCGTGGATTACTTTCCCCCATCAGGGAGGCGTCACCATGACCACAGACGACAACCGGCAACTTGAACAGATCATCGAATCAGTACAGGACGCACAACAGCAATACTCCACGTTTTCTCAAGAACAGGTAGATTCCATATTTCGCAATGCCGCTCTGGCTGCGGCGGATGCCCGCGTCAGTCTTGCCAAGCAGGCTGCAAGTGAAACGGGAATGGGGATTATCGAGGACAAGGTGATTAAAAATCATTTTGCCTCCGAGTATATCTACAACAAGTACAGGGATGACAAAACCTGTGGCATTCTTGAAGAAGACCCGACTTTCGGCATTATTAAAGTGGCCGAACCCATCGGAGTTATTGCAGGTATTGTACCTACCACAAACCCCACCAGCACCGCCATATTCAAAGCCCTTCTGGCACTGAAAACCCGTAACGGAATTATTTTCTCTCCCCATCCGCGGGCTAAAAACAGCACATGTACGGCGGCCAGGATCGTCCTTGAGGCCGCTATAGAAGCAGGAGCGCCGGCCAATATTATTGGCTGGATTGATCAGCCATCGGTTGATCTCTCCAGCCAGCTTATGAGGCACCCGGCCATCAGCCTGATTCTGGCGACAGGAGGCCCGGGCATGGTGCGTGCGGCTTATTCATCCGGTACTCCAGCCATTGGTGTGGGCGCAGGAAATACCCCTGTAGTGATTGATGAAAGCGCTGATATCAAGCAGGCTGTCAGCTCCATTCTTATGAGTAAGACGTTTGACAATGGCGTTGTATGCGCCTCTGAACAATCAGTCATTGTCGTTGATAGTGTGTATAAACAGGTGCGGGACCGCTTCCTGAATCATGGCGGTCTGGTGATGAAAAAAGCCGATGCTAACAAAGTCGCCAAAGTCTTGCTGAAAGACGGTGCCTTGAATGCGGCGATTGTTGGTCAGCCGGCTGTCAAGATTGCGGATCTTGCCGGCATAAAAGTGCCACAGGATACGAAGGTGTTGATTGCGGAAGTATCTGACACCACCGAGAAAGAACCCTTCGCCCATGAAAAACTGTCCCCGACTCTGGCCCTCTACAAAGCCAAAGACTTTACTGAAGCCACAAAACGGGCAGCTGAACTGGTCGCACTGGGAGGCATCGGCCACACATCTGTGCTGTACACAGATCAGGATCGGCAAACCAAACGTCTGGAAGAGTATGGCCAGGCCATGAAAACCGCGCGGATTCTGGTAAATATGCCAGCGTCCCAGGGGGCAATTGGTGACCTGTACAACTTCAAGCTGGCGCCCTCCCTCACCCTGGGCTGCGGCTCTTGGGGCGGAAACTCCATCAGTGAAAATGTGGGCGTCAAACATCTGATAAACATCAAGACAGTGGCCATGAAGCGGGAAAATATGTTGTGGCACAAGCTGCCGGAATCTGTGTACTTTAACCGCGGCTGTCTGCCAGTTGCTCTCGAAGATCTTCACGGCTGTAAACGGGCTGCCATTATCACCGACGCTTTCCTCGCCAGCAGTGGTATGGCCAGTCAGGTGACCGGCGTTCTGCGTCAGCACGGTATAGCTGTCAGAGTCTTCTCTGGCGTAGAGGCTGACCCAACCCTCGCTATTGTGGCAGAAGGTACTGCCATGATGAATGAGTTTCAGCCTGATGTCATTGTCGCCTTTGGTGGTGGCTCACCTATGGATGCCGCCAAAATCATGTGGGTGATGTACGAGCACCCTGACGTGCGCTTTGAAGAACTGGCTCTGCGCTTTATGGATATTCGCAAGCGCATCTATCACTTCCCGAGAATGGGTGATAAGGCCAGGTTTGTTGCGATCCCAACCACATCCGGCACTGGCTCAGAAGTCACTCCCTTTGCCGTGGTGACCGATGAAAAGACCGGGGTCAAATACCCACTGGCAGACTACGAGCTGACACCGGACATCGCTATTGTGGATGCGGACCTTGTCATGAATATGCCTCGTACACTCACCTCCTGGGGCGGAGTTGATGCACTCACTCACGCGCTGGAGGCTTATGTATCTGTAATGGCGACACCCTACACAGACGGCCACTGTCTGCAGTCTATCACCATGATATTCGAATGGCTGCGTCCAGCCTGTCAGGAAGGCAGCTGCAACCCCAAGGCCCGTGAGCAGATGCATAATGCCGCTACCATTGCTGGTATGGGATTTGCCAATGCCTTTCTGGGTATTTGCCATTCCATGGCTCACAAAATCGGCAGTGAATTCCATCTGGCCCACGGCCTCGCTAATGCGTTACTGATCAGTTATGTAATCCGCTATAACGCCACCGACAACCCTACCAAACAAGCCGCCTTCCCCCAGTATGATCGCCCCGTAGCCAAGTGCAGGTATGCTGCAGTGGCCGATCACCTGAAACTGGAAGGCAAGGATAACGAAGCGAAGGTCATCAGCCTGATCAAAGCTGTTGAGGCGTTGAAGCATGATGTGGGTATTCCGCCATCTCTGCAGGAAGCCGGAGTTCCTGAAGACATGTTCCTCAGCAATCTGGATTCACTGTCAGAAGCTGCTTTTGATGACCAGTGCACATCAACTAACCCCCGTTATCCGCTGATTACGGAGATTAAGGAAATATTGCGCAGGGCATATTATGGGGAGGATCCTACCAAAGCGATCTAAAGCTCTGCGGCCACACCCTTCACCCCAGTATCATGTTGTGCAGCTTGTTCGACCTGAGAAACCGAGCGAACCTCACTGCCAAACATAGATTTAACGGGTAAAACGAGTACTGATATATTGTCTGTGCTGCCACGCTCAATAGCCAGCGTGGCAGCCTTCTGTGCCAGGGTAAGCCCTTCTACATCAGAGTTATCAGCCAATTCGCTCTGAAGAAGTTTTGCGTATTCTTGTGTGTGCACACAGTCGAATAAACCATCACAACCAATCACCAGCCACAAGTCATCAATATCTTTCAAATTTTTGCATTCCAGGGCAGTTACCTGGGATTCCGAGACAACAGCCCCACCAAGATTATGATCTCCAAGAGCATAGGGCATACCTATCCGCCTTGCGAGGGGATCATCGCTAAGAGGGTTAGAGACATACAGGTTAAACGCGTAGTTCATCCACACCGGAAGGGCTAAGCCTTCCGGGGGGATATTGTTTATCTTCCTGGAGCGATATTGAAATGAATAAAGTATGATTTCTCCACCCCGTTCAATGACTTTCTTTCCATGTTCAGAGAGGATGTCCGGATACTGGTCGAGAGGAAATATATCGGTAAACTTTCTGGAACAGTTGCTAACTCCACTCATCCGCCCTTTATTACACACCTCCTGTGTCATGGATGAAAAGTTCAACATACTCTCGCCCCCTATATCCAAAGTCAGCGCTGAGTAGTCACCATTGCGATTAAGAAGAACAGCCCGGCTGTCTCCCACATTCACGAACCAAAGCACGTCTTCAATAGCAACGGCGACACAAGCGGTCGTTCCTCCGCTTGAGATTTGCCTGTCGAGGTCAACCATTGTTGTCCGAAGGGCTGTACGAATGCCAGCAGGACTCAGTTTCACAGGGTTATAGCGTGCGAGATTTTCTGACAGCACATCAATAATTGCCATTTCCACATGTTCTGCCGCAAGGCTGTTCGTATGCCCATCAAAAACACCCACCAGACTGGCATGAACGTTTTTCTCTCCTGAGACAAAGGTAAATCGAGCAGCTTTATGTCTGTCTTCCATGGTTTGTCGCCCCCCCTGCGCTGCCAGAAATCCAGCCCGAGGAAACTCTTCAATCACACCTGAAGAGGCGATATTTAACGCTGCGACTTTACTGTCCTCAGTCTGGAAGCGTTTATTTGCTCGATGAAATATCGCACGGTATTGACTCTTTTGACCCATATCCCCATGGGCCTCTTTAGCGGCTTCAAGGTTGTCTTTCAACACTCTCTGTACGACATCCTCATCCGTTTCCACCTGATAGTCCTGATCTTGTAGCGACTGAATGAATTCATCGGACAGTTTATGGCCGTATGGAACATGGTGGGCAGGAAATGGAAGTTGTTTCGCAGTAACAAAAACGTCCGGTTTAACCATGAGATAAAGAGGTTCTTCAATAGGGCTTGTGCTCCGGCTATGCAGCTCGCGATCTGATAATGAGTCAGACAGCTCACGATCTGATATTGAGTCAGACAGATCGCGATCTGATAATGAGTCAGGCACATCGTGTATGGAACTACAACAAAGTTGCGAACAAATATTCCAGAGAGAGCGCCTCACCTCAGGTTCTGCAGTGTGATCTGTGGAAGCACCAGGCTCACAGTTTACGGAGGGAGTTGTATGAGAAATTTGTGATATAGAACCATACCTTGAAGCCATATCCAGTACCTGCCATAAATACATAAAGGAAAACAAGTTAGAGTATGACGGTACAAACAATTCCATGGTGGTCAGCCATACTATCCATATGGTTAGACCTTCACTGTCTTCCTGTCTGTAATTGTAAGTACCCAAACCATTGTTTTTGTTTAGTATGGCGGCCTGCTCCGGGAAGCCAGCTCAGCCAGAAGTGGAGCTGGCTGTCACCCGGTTTTATTGTTTCTGTTTTATCAATTCCAGCTTTTCTGTCCTGCACTCGCTTTCTGTGTGGCCAGCCCCGCGGCCACCAATTGATTGATTTCTTCCAGTTCGCCGTCGTCGGCTTCCAGAGCTACAGAGTATTCGTGCTCCTGACCTTTATCCTGATGATCAACAATATAGCCACAGAATTCTGTTAGCGAGTTTGTGCCGCCATGAAATGTTAATCGTAAACGCTGCCCCAGTTCCATCTGCTGAAAACTGGAAAAGTCCAGATTAAAACCAAAGGAGCGTAGCAGACGAACTTTACCCAGAGAGCGTCTCAGGCCCAACAGCCCGCTTTGTACCACTTCCAGCTTCACAGGCTGTTGGCCTGCACTGCTATCCACTTCGGACATGATCGCTTTGGAACCTCAGTATGTATAAAAGTCTGTATTCAAAAAACGGCGTCATCATACTTAGAGAAACTTCTAAAACCCTGCTCCTAATCAATAAAACGAATAAAAACAAATAGAATTTTCACAACCCAAACACCACTAAACACTTACTGACGACACCACAGACTACGTATCACTACGTAACACTTCCATTTTACAAGATACTGTGCTTTTATACAGTAATAATTTGGAAATAATTTATCCCATACACCGCCTGCTATCACACCAGTTGCAGGCGCAACTTTTAATGAACCTGAGGATCACTGATGGCCGTTATCCCTATGTGGCAATGTGACCGGGACGGAAGCATGTTTGCAGATCGTAAAGCCGCCGAAGAACATGACCGCATGCTGGAGCTTGCTGACGCTCTGTCCACCTTTCTGCAAAGTCAGATTTCTTCTTCGCAAGGTTTGAATGAAGAGCTGGCTGAAGAGATCGGCCTGCTTCTGGCTCGCAATAAGGAGCCATTGAGTCGAGCCTTCAAAGGCAAAACATCCATGCTGCAGGAACTGATAGAAGACGACGAAAAAGAAGAGAACACCGAAGCCTGACATAAATCAAATTTCGGTTATTTATCAAGAATATAGGCATAGTTTTCGGATTTTGTGTTCATTCCTGCTCTGTAACGATCAGAACCGCAAACCTAAACTGACCTCGCTATCTGAAGATGCCTCCCACTCCAACATCTTTAGATGTTTTCAGGTAAATCCCTGCTTAGCCGGATGACATTTGTTATCCGGCATTTTCTTTTTTACATCCCGTTTTTTTTGCAGACTACTACTTTTTGCCCGGTGCTCACCCATTGAACAAAAAGGCTCATACCTGCACACCGCCCTCTTATTCCTGCCAGCTGTCATTCTGGCGTATTGCACACTGCGAGTTTCCACGTCTATGCCGAAGAGGCACATACTTGCCATAGCACCGAATGCGTTTGTGCCATTGGCCGTTATGCACAACCGAGCAGTATTCTCCAATCCAGAAATGAGCCTGAA
>NZ_SMME01000366.1 GCF_009711465.1 Parendozoicomonas verongulae
CGCCATGGCCTTCTCGTTCAAAGGGAGCGTATACCGGCCTGACCTCATGCCTCCGATCTTCTTCCGGTTTGGCAGCACAGTCACCAAGCAACCCATCCAGCCCAAGGATGCCGCTCCGGTGGTGCGCTGGCAGCAGGGCAGCCTGACAGATTTGGTGGCGGGCCTGCCTTGGGGAGAAGGCCGGTTTGAAAGAGTCAAAGATAACAAGCACACCGTCGACTATGGCGCGAAGGTCGAGCCTCTGCCTTTGCAACCCACGGCCCCGGATGACAAGGAGAGTTACCTGCTTATGAACACCGTGAACGCCGTCAGGCTTTCGGATAACGAACCTATCGAGCTGCTGGATATTCGCATCGAGCTGGATATTGATTCTTTCACATGGCAGCTTTCGGCCACTGTGGATAACCGGGCCACGCTGGCACTGATAGAGCCGGACAGCAGCGGCACCAAGGACATCAAAATCACCATCAACGGTTGGGACTGGATATTCATGGTCACCCAGTATGATGCGGAGCGTACCTTTGGTGTTGAGCGTTATCGTATCGCAGGGGAGAGCCGCACCCGACTTCTATCCGCACCCTATGCGCCCCTGCGAAGCAAGACCGAAGGCAGTGCCATATCCGCGATTCAGGCGGCAGAGGCGGAGCTGACC
>NZ_SMME01000608.1 GCF_009711465.1 Parendozoicomonas verongulae
CAACACATTTTCGCACCTGACGGTTAATGACGCACTTCAGCTTTATGACGGACAGGCTTATAGCTTGCTACGGGATGCCCTGATGACTCGGGCTGTTAATGCACAGCTTTCATCTATCCACAAGCGAGCTTTGACACTGGAACGAACGATTGCGGCTATTCGGCAGAACACTCACATCACTAAAGATGAAAAATACCAGCAAATCGTCCAACAACTCCACCTGTCTTGTCCAGAGCTGCCAGAGGGAGAGAGAGAGGCACTGGCCGAAGCCCTCCTGCATAACCGGCGTTTATGTTCACTCCGTTATCAGCGAAGACTCCAGCGTCTCGCTGCCCGCATAAACGGGCACCCGCTGGTTTTCCTTCAGGGAGAAGCCGGAGCGGGGAAAAGCTATATGGCGCGCGCGGTGATAGCCGAGCTGAAAAAAAAACCGGCATGGCAGCATTTACCCGATTCCCCCCAGATTATCAGCCTGGGGCCTCACAGTTCGGTTGAGGGTCTGTTTGGAGAAACCACTCTGGACGAGCAAGGTGCCGACAGCTCTCGTTTTGTTCCGGGACCACTGCTGCAATGGGCGCTGAATCCTGCACCGCCCCTGCTTGTGCTCGATGAAGCGAATCTTGCACCGGAAGGATTACTGGCCGCTCTGGCCGGCCTGACATCCACACCGCCACGGCTTTGCTTTCAGGGAAAAATCTGGCTCTTGAGTGAGCGTCACCGGGTGGTTCTTACCGGCAATCTGGATTTCTACAGCGGTCGGCATATGGACTCGGCCCTTCGGGGGCAAATACTGACCCTTTATTATCCTCCGATACCACTGGATGATCTGGCTGAACAGCTTATTCATCCCAATCTGCCAGAAGACTGGCCTGAAGCCTTCAAGCAACAAACGACACAGCTCATACAAAAATTGTATGAAGACTTTGATCGCTGCCTGTCCGGCCAGGGCCAAAGCACTCTCAGCCCTCGGGATTTGCAGGATGTGCTGGCCAATATCCACCAGACCCTCCGGCACCATGACCATCAAAGGGGGCCGTGTTCTATCACCCAGAGCCAGATAACCGCCGTCGTCTGGAAAGCGTTTGAGGACAGTCTGTCAGGACGAGCCACCGAGAGTACCAGACAGCAGCTGGCAAAGCTTCGCCAGGAATGCGCCCCTGTGAATGCTGCCGGCGCAGATATCATCCAGCCCCAGAATGACCTCTTCGCATTTTTTTTAGACACCCTGCGTCGTGAAAACCCGGACTTTGACTTAAGCGCTGCCCCCATCGTCAGGCTGGTGCGCCATTACTGGCAATTCCTTGACCGTCAGGGTCATGAAGGCCTGACCGGCCGACGGGCGATTCTGGTCGAAGGCCCCGCAGGCTGGGGCAAAGACAAGATCTTATCTCTGGTGCTGACACAGTGGGAAAAACAGTTCCCTGTCACCTATCCTTACGTCCCTGTTAATGCCAACCCATCACGCTGGGATGAACTGGTGAAGACCGTGGAGTCAGCCATGGCCCGTGGGCAAAAGCTGATTATCAGTGAGCTGAACCTGTTACCCAGTGAATATCTGGAAGGACTGTTCAACGACATCCTTTCCAGGCCCGGCAAACCGGGTTTTGCTCTGTTTGCGACCATCAATCCTCCGGCCTTCGGAGGCCGGGAGTCCCTCTCTTCTGCAATGAAAAGCCGTTGCACACAGATACAGCTCAGTCCTCTCCAACCCGACGATATCCAGGGTATTCTCGACCGTCGCCCTGGCGTGAGCAGCCGCCTGAGCAACTGGCTGGCTCCCCGCTACCAGCGACTGGCAAACCAACTCGTTAAGCGAAAGAGCCCGGTTCAACTGTCTCTGGCGGATCTCATGCGGGCGATCGACGCATTACAGGGA
>NZ_SMME01000328.1 GCF_009711465.1 Parendozoicomonas verongulae
AATTTTCAAACCCGGTAAAGTTATGGACCCGGACAGCTCCAGAGGGGGGGAAAGGAACCTCTATGTCTGGTCTGAGCTGTTTAAGCCATAGCGGTTCTTTTTAAATCCCATCTTACTTCTTTGTGATCCGTTTCACCTTACATCGGATGTCGCTACTGTTCTGGCGGTGATAATTCATCAGGTTGATCGAACTGAAGGTGGTGCCACAGGGGCAGGTGGTGTTCCGTTTCCCCTTGCACCGGGCGTCTCGGCTGCTCCGGCGGTGAGAGCAAAGCATCTTGGCCGAATCAAAGGTGACGCCGCAGGAGCAGGCAGTGTTCTGCTTTCCCTTGCATAGGGTGCCGCGGCTGCCCCGGCGGTGAGAGTAAAGCAAAGTGGCCGAAGCAAAGGTGGCGCCGCAGGGGCAGGTGGTATTCCGCCTCCCCTTGCACCGGGCGTCGCTACTGCTCTGGCAGTGAGAGTTAAGCAGGCTGATCGAATCGAAGGTAACGCCACAGAGACAGGTAGTGCTCCGTTTTCCCTTGCATTGGGCATCGCGGCTGCCCCGGCGGTGAGAGTTCA
>NZ_SMME01000025.1 GCF_009711465.1 Parendozoicomonas verongulae
CTGGGCGGCAGGCTCCACACTCAAAGGAGTTTGCCACAGTGAACAACACTGCCGCACCTGTATACCCTCAGTCCTGCTCAAGAGCCTTGAGTAGTGCCCTGCGAGCCTTTGCGCACTTGCGCACCACTACTGCCCCGGAGTTGCGCAAGCCACTTGTCGAGGCATTCACACACCACACCAATTAACGTGAGTTCGACTCCTCTCAAACCA
>NZ_SMME01000472.1 GCF_009711465.1 Parendozoicomonas verongulae
AACAGAACAACGTCCACTCATCTATATATTCACCAGTATTGCTTCTAAGGAGCAGAAGTAGTCACTGGCACTGCTGTGAGCCATCATAGCTAACCCAAAGGCCTCTATAAGGGGCCTTTGTCATATCTGAACCACCAACTAACCATAGGCTCGCCAGGCCGCATTACTGTTCTTTCTAAAGATGTCTCGGGCCACTGTAAGCAGCAGCGGGGTAATGTTCTCGCTGCCTTCGTTTATCAGCTCACTCATATCACCCGGTCTGAAAGCCTTCCCTGCTGGTGACTTTACCCCATGCACCTTGGCATAGGCGGCAACCTTAACGGTGCTGCGCGTTACCAGGTACTCGATGATCAACTTCTCTTCCGTGGTGTCTTTTGGGTTTTGCAGGGCGTCAATGATTGTCTGTATGTGCTCCTGCTCTGCTTTCAAGGCAGCTATAAGCTCAGAAAACTCGGTGTAACGCTTCATTGGGTAGCTCCGGTCACTGGTGTTGGGGGCAATCATAGTACGCGGTGAAATGATCATGACCCTTGACGCGAGGCCATACAGAGGCAGATAATCGCCCCGTAGCTGCAAAATCAGCACCCGGACTTCTCAACCCGGTAAACTATCTCAAAGGAGCACAGTCCGCTCTCCAGCGGTTTTTTTGTGCCATCATTCAGCATCTCCAGTTTATGGCAGGGCTGATAGGGCCATCTTCGGATGGGCCGGTATCCTTTGAGGCCGGTGTTGAGAACCCTGTCAGCCTTGCCGCCAATTCAGGATTCTCAACCTGGGCGGCAGGCTCCACACTCAAAGGAGTTTGCCACAGTGAACAACACTGCCGCACCTGTATACCCTCAGTCCTGCTCAAGAGCCTTGAGTAGTGCCCTGCGAGCCTTTGCGCACTTGCGCACCACCACTGCCCCGGAGTTGCGCAAGCCGCTTGTCGAGGCGTTCACACACCACACCAATTACATTGCACGTAAAACCAGCCGCAC
>NZ_SMME01000565.1 GCF_009711465.1 Parendozoicomonas verongulae
TGAAGAAATTATGCACGGGACCAACCTGAAAATATCTCTGTAGGGAATAATGCCGACACTTTCTGGTTGGCATTAACATCTGAAATTTCAGTCGATCGCACTTATTGTATTAATCCAGCACAACGTCGGGAGCGTAGCCCGCTACGTGATAAGAGTTGTGACGCAGCAAGGGCGGAAAAAGACGCCGCCAGACTATGCGAAAGCAATGCTCAGGGTGCTTACGTATGAATACGGCTATGTTGTAGGTGTTTGTCAATATGGGTGCGTATTTTTTTTGTAAAAGTTGTAAAGTAGTTGTCGTTTATTTGGTGTTGTTTTGATAGCATCCGCATCCGTGATGCTGCTAGTGTGCTTGGTACGCTAGGTAAAGGTTTTTCAGAAAAAGAGTGCTGACATAAACGTCTGTGCTGATATGCCTGGATCGATTGACAAATGAGCATGATTTATTGATATCGACCTAAGTTGCAGTTTGTTGTGCGATGCAAAGCGCTAGTCTGTAACAGTTTTCAGGAGTGGTTGTTGTCAACCACTGCGGGGTACTTTTTTCTAAACAAACAAGACAGTTGTCGTTTGTTGGTTCCTTTGACTTTCTAACTTGCTGGTGTGACTTTCACGATATGTCAGATTGGTCAAAGGCGAGCAATATCATAAGCAGCAAGAACTTATTACCAATGTTTATTTCTCTGTTGTCTGGGGCGCTGCCTGCAGGGAAAGCACTCTATCTGACAGTAAAGTCGGCCTGCCAGTGGGCAAAAGAGTTAATAAAGAGAGAATGAAAGAGGTATTCAAAATGAAAACAGTGATGCATAAGGCGTTGGCCGTTGCTGTTATTGCTGGAGTTTCTGGTGGGGCTATGGCCGCCGCACATGATGGGGATTTGGGGGGGCTATCAACTCATGGCTCCTCTACAGGATACTTCAATATAACACTGTATAACGCTGCTCAGGCAAGAATTTTTGGACTAAAAGATTTCACTTTTGCTGAAGATAAGACTGGCACTCCAATTGAGAATTCTATTTGTATTTATACAAATACTGAAGGATTTACGCTTACGACGTCCTCACAGAACGGGTTTAAGTTACTGAGTAATAGTAAACAGGATGGTGCTGACTATACCTTGGCCTTGGCCCCAGCCTCAGGTGGAAGAGCAATTGAGACATGGGGGGGGAGTGGTAACAATGCTAATGATGTAACGAGTAAGCATATATCGCAAGCCAACATTAGTGGCTGGAAACTCTCAACGGTAGGGAGCGCTTCATGCTCTGCCGGAAATTTTAAACTGCTGATTACACCTAATGTCACTACAAGCTCGCCTGGTGTCTATACCGACCTTGTCACATTAACCGTCACACCTGCTTAATCTGTAATGAAACGTCTATGGGGATTCTGGCTGTTATTACTGGTCTCATCGCTGGCATTGGGAGCCGATGGTGATGTATTTATCGCCAGTAATGCTATTCCCTCCGGTTTTGAA
>NZ_SMME01000457.1 GCF_009711465.1 Parendozoicomonas verongulae
GGCTAAGTTACCCATGACGGTTGCTTGAACTATACTCCCAAAATCTCCTATTTTTGGAGGGCGTGTTATGCAGTATCAAGCCTTTAAAGATCTTCTTCATTCGATTTCGACATTAACCTCTCAGCAGAAGAATATTCTGCGCCAGACTTTATCCGATAGTGAAACACAAGATCCTCAACTGAATCTTGAAGAGCAGGTCAAAGTTCATTTTTCAAAACACCCTGTTTGCCCACATTGCCACAGTGATAGCTACAAGCTCTGGGGTGTACGGGAAGGGCGTCAGCGTTACTCGTGCAAAGCATGCTCTCGAACCTATAACGCGTTCACAGGAACACCGCTGGCTCGCTTGCGACACCCCGAGAAGTGGCAGACTTACCTTGAAGGGATGACGCATTCTTTGACGCTGCGCCCGGCTGCTCGAGCATGTGGAGTGACATTGAAAACCTCATTTCGTTGGAGGCACCGATTTCTAAAAGTTCTTGAGTCAGATCAGGCTCAAGAGTTAGGCGACATTGTTGAGATGGATGAAACTCTCTTTCGAGAGTCTTTCAAGGGGCAACGCAAAGACCTGCCACGTCCTGCAAGAAAGCGTGGTAACGACAAGAAAACCAACTGTCGTAAAGTCCCTGTTCTGGTTGCCAGGGATCGACGGGCACATACTGTCGATGGCATCCTCGAAAATGAAGGTGCGCAGGAAATGGTGAAGCACTTGCGTGGCCGTATTTCTATAGAGGCTGTGGTCTGTGCGGATGCCAGCCTTGCTCACGAATCACTGGCGAGAAAACTGGGTTTTCCTTTGAAGGAGCTCAACACTTCAGCAGGAGAGAGAGTCCTTGATGGTATTTTTCACATTCAGCATGTGAATGCTTATCACAGTCACCTCAAGGGTTGGCTGGGTGGTGTTTTCCACG
>NZ_SMME01000123.1 GCF_009711465.1 Parendozoicomonas verongulae
TAATTCATAGAAGTAGCGGATACTCAAACACAAACAGCTTTCGAACCCCGAAAACAGCTGCTTTTCCAGTTGCAGCCCATCAAACTGATCCCATGCTCCCATATCAATCAAAACAGCTGCGAGACACAGTTCAATCTCCTTGTCATCACAGGGGGTGTTCGCCTGCCCACCCGGCCGCATGAGTACGCAGTCGGGTAAAAATATCCAGAGCCGTTTTCAGGTTTTCCGTGCCCCCCATGGCCTGAAGTAGTCTGCCCAGAGCCAGTTCGAT
>NZ_SMME01000093.1 GCF_009711465.1 Parendozoicomonas verongulae
CGTTTTCTTTGCGCCAGTGCACAGGAGTGTGTACTCGATACAAATGGCACTCTTGCCGAAGTGAGTCAGATTCAGCCTGACAGCGACCAGCTGTCCACGAGCATCTCCGGAGTGCACACGCAAAGATCTGATGAAAAACAATATCCCGTGAGAGCTTGTGACCAGAGCAGCTGTAAAGCTACTGCATCCAGTCATCTCATCGCCCACAAACGCACCCATAGAGGGGACAAGCCTTTTGTCTGTGACTTTG
>NZ_SMME01000741.1 GCF_009711465.1 Parendozoicomonas verongulae
TGGACTATGCCGGTGTCACTGTGCCGCTTGAACCTCAAGGGTGAATCCATGCGAAAGAAGTTGGGAAAACTGGCAGCAAATGAACACCTGGTCTAGAAATCACGCTGGGCAATGCACAGAGCTTGGCGGGTGTTCAAGTAAACCAGAATCACTGTTCAAGTTGGCCAGAATACGCACCAGGGGCTGGAGATATTTTCAGTTATTGTGAGCCCGAAAAGGGAGTTTTTTTCGAGCCTGGGCAGAGGTTTTTTCAAGCCGCTACACCTATGGCGGAGAGATCGGCTTCCTCATTGACGAAGGGGAGCTGTTTTCAGAAGTGCTGGTGGGGATTATTGAGGAGATTATTTAAGTCATCTCCCGGGCAAAGATAGTATTGCCGAATTGCACGTGCATCCTCCAAAGCATTGTGTGGGACTTTGGATTTTGCATTAAATAATGTTCTATCCACCGTCATGGCAAATGAACCCGGGCCAATATTACAGCGATCCCGAGCCACCAAAGCATCACAAAAGTATTTAATATCATCAGGCCAGTCAGCGATGACCTCGACTGAGTCTTCGTCAAACTGGCCAAGAAAATCCTGCAACCGTTCAGTAAATTGCTCCTGACTTACCGGGTCTTTACCTAACACCGGTATAACATTATCTCGTACCCAGTCGATGGGGGTGGCGCACTCCAGAACTTCATAAAATGCATCACCATCCTCAGGCACCAATGCCATGGATATAAGCTGACCTTTATGGCCGTTCCACTCACAATCAATAAACAGTTTCAACAGTATGACCTCAGTTATCTGGAACACGAATTCAGGAGTACAGCAACCCATGATTCTCTTGATAAATCCTGCTGAGTTGGGTGCTGATGTCCCTGCGTATCCCCGGCATCACTCCCAGCTCTTTCCCTATCACTGGCCAGCCTGCCAGCACATCGCAAATTTTCTGGAGGTCTTTCTGTGCCTCCTTCCAACTGCTGTAGTTAGCATAAGATGCCAGTTTCTGAATCGCTTTCAGTGGTGGTTTTGAACCATACCCACCAAAGGACATAGCATGCTCGCCATAGGGAGTCGGGCTAAAGGTCACATCATACATGGGGGATGGTTGCCACTGGCCGGTATCCGGCATCAGGAATGACCAGTTCCTGGTATGGTCATCCTGATTAGCGGCAAACAGGTTGAACATGGCTCTTACAAACTGGCTGCGCCCGACAGCCGGACTCTGGCAAAGTATCTGACTGGCCTTGATTACATCTTCATAGTCCATCGATGGCTGGCGAAAATCTGCATCCAGCAACCCGCACAGGGTCTGCATGTGATACCGACCGTCTGGAGCACCGTCCACGCAATCAAAACGTTTAAGCGCCAACCAGTTTCGACCATTGCTTTGAGGGAAAAGTTTGTGTTCAGGCACATGAATATCACACTGCTGAGCCATTCGCAGCCATGCAGCTTCACAAAGCCCCTCGTCATGGCCCAGATCAAGCTTTGAAGAGGTAAACTTGATCAACCAGGCTTGGTTGCTGCCGCCCTGCTCCTCGGTAAAGACCTTCTGTGGGCGTTCTGGATCAAAATAGATCAGAGCTTTTGGTCTCGCCCCACCGGGGCCACCAGCATTCGCCAATGCCTGCAGAACTTCATCGGTTTGACCATCAAATAACAGCGCAGCCTGCTCTCCCAATGTCGTCATTTCAGACATTGTCGACTCGCTATCACTTTCCATTGCCGGGGTGTAGTGAAGGGCACCTGTACCCCGACGGCCGATATAAGCGAGCCGATCCATGGGAGTCACCGTGTGTTGTGAGACGCCTCTTTTCCGAAAGACCCGATCCATAAGCAACATCCCCCACCCATCAGGGAGCGAGTCTGCAAAAAGGCCGTGCAGGCCAGCATGCGGGGTTCCTGGTGCCTGGGCAAGGCTGTTATCAAAGGGAAGGTTGAACGGTGACAGACTCTGATACTGTTTCAGGTACTCAGCCTCATACTGAAAAAACGTTCCCTGCCTGTTTTGCGCCAGCTCTCCGACAAGGACATCACTCCCATCTGACAGACGTCGCCATACGTGCAGGTGCCGAACCATTGTTGTATTCATGTTCAGCTCCTCAAAACATCATCAATCGTACGTGGACGAGTATGTTTTGATGGATTCCCCGTCTCTTTGATCAATTCTGATAAGGCAGTAAGACCTGCGACAGACTGCCAAAGCAAAAGAAACTGCCTGAGAGAGATCTGCCCAGTAGTCTCAAATTTCTTGATCGTAGCTTCCGGGACTGTACTTAACCCAGCCAGAGCTTTTCGAGATAGCTTTTTTGCTTTTCTCTGGGCACGGACAGTATCAGCCAACTGCTGCTGCACATCTGGAGCTGTCACCAATGAAAATAGAGCCATAAGTGTTGCCTAGCACTGAAACCAATAGATACAAATATAGCTAACAATCCTAAATTTATCATTTTTTAGACATTATAATATCCAAATAGTTCATGGTACTACAGTGCTTTCATAAAAGGAGCAGGCCTTTACCGCCCGCCCCATGTTTACGGTGTGCTCGTACACTCTCTGCCCGAATGGTTAACACGGATAACAGCCGAGGTGTCAAACCCCAAATTTGGGTTGTATCAAAAAAGCGCTGATAATCCTGCTCAGAAACCTGGTGTGTGAGAGGAACTGTACAACGTGCCTATAGAGAAGGTTGCGTTGTCGCCTAAGCTCAATGATGGGTAAAAAACGAACCGCCAAAAACTGTCGTTTATTCTGATTGTAACTGGTTGGAATAAAAGTAGAAAAAAGGGAAAGATTTTGACGGAACTTCCCTGTATTTGGAGCAAAGAGCTAAGGAAGAGCGACTGAGCAGTAAAAATAGAGAAAAACAGGAAAGAGATCACTTCCCTCATAATCGACGAAATGTTGCGCTAGAGGGGCTGGTTATACAGTGATGTATGTTTTGGAGGAGGCTTCTGAAGAGGAAAATGGCAGTGTATGGGCGGCACAAAGTCGCACCATGGATCATACAAAATTTGTAATTCAGACCTACCCAGTAAAGCATTTCTACTATTTGAGAGATGCCGTTAGGATAGCGAGGGTTGGTCAGAGTGCAACTAAAACAGACAGTTATTGATCATCATCAAAGGCCCAGAATGGATCATGCTTCCAGCTGTCTGGAAAGCCCATTGATACCAGATGATTATCAGGGCATCGACCCAGTAAACTTTTTAGCCGCAAATGCCAAGAAGATTCAGGGCTTATCTGCTTCATGAAATAATTGAGTATTACCAAAACAACATAAAGACGGCGTGTGTAGTCAATTCTTTGGTTCTGAGGTGCTCTATCAGGTGTAACCCACTGGATATGTTTTGAAGTTGGGAGCTTGGGCTTTACTGCCAACTCCCTGTTCCAAAGCCTGGCATGATGAGCACAAATGTTGCGCACAAAAGTCAGGGTATGTAACCAGGAACTCATAAGTTCTGAGTTAAGGACAAAGGGTCTACAGATAGCCTTTTTATCACGATCTTTAGCAATACCTGCAAAAAGTCTGGATAGCTGCCCCAGGGAAAGCTCTTCTATCATTGCCCAGCCTGGTGGCAGATCTGGTGTGTCATAGGTTAAACCGTAGTGCCTGAAGTAATGCTCCTGTTTTCTTTTTTCGATAAGGGAGCTTTTTCTTGAAGCGGACAGAGAGCGGTGTGTCTCGATTGCTTTTCTCTCACGCTCAAAATGATGCTTCTCTTTGCGCATTTTGTCTGCGATTAAACCGATTAGGTCATCCTGGTCTAGATACCGCTGTTTAAACAGCTCCCTTTGCAAATACCAATGAGGGCTGTCATAGGTGATCGACATGGTATTGTTTAAAACAGCTCTGACAGCAACTTCAACCCTTTCAATACTGTCCATAACCAGCAGACGTAATTCCCTGTCAAAGGCGTAGAGGGATATGATGCTGGAAAAATGGGTGTCATTTCTGAAACTATGATCAGGGCTTTCAGGCCGTTGAAAGGGGCGCATATATGCGGAAAGCCGGAAATAGCTGATGACTTCAAGGTATCTGCAGGCAGCGTCCGCATCACCAACATGGAGTCCTCGCTGGATAAGAACGTCCAATTGTTTAGGTATTGAGAGGGCAGGCTTGTCGAAGGTGCGCATCGGTGCCAGGATCGCTGAAAAGGCTCCATTTTAGAGTAAAAAGCGGGGTTATAAAACTAAAAGCAATAAAAAACCCGCTCAATTTGTGCTTACAAGTATAAAACCTGCATAGGCATGGCGGGTATGTTGATATCAAGTCTATGTATTTGAACCTGGAAGGTCAAGTTAGTTCCTTCCACGTGAAACGGAAGTTGCCATGAAATCACAGGTTAAAATCCCTGTTACTGACACCATCACTTCCCTATCAACGGCATGTGAAATCTAAAAAAGCAATCTGAGGTCAGATCTGCCAGATATAAAAAACCCGTCAAAGTGTGCTTCGTCGAGAGGCATGGCGGGTGTATTGCTGAATACTCTAGAGAGGCCACTCGCATCTGTCAATGCGATTTGGCGGCATGTCGACATTAGCTATGTCAGTACCGGTAACGGTATTTACCGGTACTGTTTTACTATGTCGCCCTGTGAAACGGGGAATTGCATTCTGTAACTGAGCAGTCGTTTTCTTTCAGGATGTCGTGATGGCTCAAGAATCTGTCCACTTCGTCAGTGATACGAACCCCCACCTCCTCCCTGCAGGGAAGGTGCTAGACAGATTCTTTTAGTCCGAGCTGACACTATGGTTGGGTTTGTTGTGGGGGGAGCGTGATTATCTGAGTGTATGTGCGGCACAGAGTGCACCGTCCCCCAATAGACACAAGACAATCAGCATGCCCCTCCTCAGCTGCCCTCCACCAGCTTTACAAGCTTTGTGCTGAAAAACTGGTGGTTGGTTTCTCTACTCTCCCTTATTCCCCACTACCTGCTTGACTGCATTTGATCAGGCGATAGCTTTTCGAACCTCATCAAATTCGGTAGAAATTTCTTCCGAAGGCTTAGTGGTGGCCAAACTGACAGCAACAATGGCAAAGGTTGCGAACACCATACCAGGAACAATCTCATAAAGGTCAAAAATACCGCCGCTTATCTGTTTCCAAACCACAACAGTCACACCACCCACAATAATACCTGCCAGCGCACCGTTACTGTTCATACGGCTCCAGAACATACTAATCAGTAATGCAGGGCCAAAGGCAGCACCAAAACCTGCCCAGGCATATGACACCAGCCCCAGTACAGAACTGTCAGGATCCATAGCCAAGAACAGAGCGACCAAGGCAATAACAATAACGGCCACGCGGCCAACCATCAGCACCTCTTTTGAAGATGCATCTTTGCGCAGAACTGCTTTATAGAAGTCTTCGGCAAGGGCAGAAGAGGACACTAACAGCTGGGAATCTGCCGTGCTCATAATGGCGGCCAGAATAGCAGCCAGCAAAATACCGGCAACCACCGGGTGGAATACTGCATTAACGAGAATCATAAAAATGGTTTCATCATCCCCCAGGGCGGTGCCATTGCTATTGAGGTAGACAAGACCCACCAGACCAACAAGAATGGCACCCGCCATAGAGAAGCCGCTCCAAACTACGGCAATACGGCGTGCGATTGGCACATCCTTCTGAGAGCGAATACCAGCAAAACGGGCCAAAATATGCGGCTGGCCAAAATACCCTAAACCCCATGCAGCCAGAGAGACAATGGCAATCCAGGTCAGGGCTTCACCTTCGGAGTTGGTCCAGATATTCAACATTTCAGAATTATGGCTTTCCAAAGACAGCAGCAGGGACTGGTCGGAGGAACCAGACTGCAAGGCAATCACTGGTACGATTATTAAAGCAGCGGCCATAAGCAGGCCTTGCACCAAATCGGTCCAAGATACAGCAAGGAAGCCACCAAACAGGGTATAGGAAACAATGCATACGGTTCCCAGAATAACGGCAAGACTGTAATCAACTCCGAAAACTGTCTCAAACAATTTACCACCTGCGACTAAGCCAGAGCTTGTATAGAACAGGAAGAACAACAGGATGAAAAATGCAGACACTACCTGAAGCATCTTGGAAGTATCACGGAAGCGGTTAGTGAAGAATTCCGGCAGAGTCAGGGCGTTACCCGCAACCTCACTGTACACCCGCAGTCGCTTAGCCATCAGCAGCCAGTTCAGCCAGGTACCAATTAACAAACCACCAGCCAGCCAAAAGGCTTCAAAACCTGCAGCAAAGGCATAACCTGGTAGGCCAAGCAGTAACCAGCCACTCATATCTGAGGCACCGGCACTTAATGCCGCTGGCCAAGGGCCTAATGAACGGCCGCCAAGAAAATAGTCTTCCGAATTACTGGTACGCTTCCAAGCCCAAAGGCCTATACCGAGCATCATGGCAAGATACATTGTGAAGGTAATGAAAATTGCACCGCTGTTTTCGGTCATTGAATATCCCTCTTGTATTTATACTTGGGACTGATTGTTATTTAATTTGTGGGCAAAAAGCTTGAAGCGGATACTTGGAGAAGTTCAAACAGTTATGTGATTGACACGTTAGTACCAGCTCCTTTCTCTAACAAGTATAAGGTACCACATCTAACGACAATTGACTTATAGATTGTGAGGTTCTGCTGCATGCTCACATAGCCGTGTACAGAAGTACGCTAGGTAATGGAAGCTGGCGTTTCATTCAAAATTTGGTTAGGTAATGTGGCTGTGTATGCACGCCATAAAATACCAGTACTTTCGTCAGCAGATACTGAAAAACTAACGCAGAGGTTTCCCAGTCCTCGTTACATGATCAAAGCTGAACACATGCTCAGCCGGGTTCTCCCAACAGCGGCCAACTAACCTTCCTGGAAATTGCCACCACCCTCTTTGTATATGCACTCGCCCAGAGCAAACAGGGCATTGCCCCTTGTATTTCACAAAATGAATCTGGCGGTTCCGGATTTTCCCACTCTCATCCCTGTCTGGGCGAAACTCCATCAGAAACTCATGAAACTGGAAGAAGTTAACCCAGTCAGGAGCCATAGCAACCCGTTTATCAATGACTCGATAGAATGGACATGCCAGTAAGAAAACAACAATCGCAGGAAGAATCAGCATACCAATCCATGAAGCTGCAGTCAGTGCCAGCGGAGGGTGTACAAAGGCCAGCAATGGCAGGAAGCCCACCAGCATCACCACAACTGCAGGAAAGAGAATAACCATAAGAAATAGAGCAAGCTTCCAGCTACGTATGTTCTTTTCATGTATCCATCTTGTCCACCAAGGAGGCAGGCTGTGAGTCGCTTCATAGCGTAAACCATCTGCTGGCACAGGATGCTTTTCCTCATCACTAACGGCTTCAGACTCAACCTTATTGAGAACAAGTCGGTAATAGGTTTTGTTGCCGCTACCTCCCCCTTCCTTTTTATGGGGTCTGGCGACGAATCGGTGCTCGTTTTTCTTTACAATATTTTGTATTTCTAAACTGCCTTTAAGGTGCTTATCTAGCCCTTGAAAACGACGACCGATATAGCCACCCGGATCTCTCTCCCCCCTTATTGTCTTTTCTGAAATCTGTTCCATGCGATCACGAATCTCGACCGCAGAGAATTCAATCTTTTCTATTGGGATTCCATCCGTTGCCTGTTCTTGGGTCAACTGGGCAAGAGCTTTCAAAAAGATAAGAGCCAATGTTAGCTGCTTCTGCTGCTCATAGTCATTGATATAAGCAATAACGTCAGAAGCCCCGTCCTCCAAGTCTTTAAGCGTTATATCTTTATCCATTTATTCCCCGACAAACCCCGTTTTGAGGGGTTATTCCGTGTTTTTTGGTGACTATGCCATAGCACTATCACTCTCACCAGCTGCCCTGGCTGGCTTGATAAAAAATAATTGAATGAGTGATGAAAGAATGAATATTGAAATGAAAAGAAACAGTCAGAGCCAAGATGTTGAACTCTGCTACGGCATGAAAGAAGGAACCCTTATCCATATTTCAGAAGCCGTTAGTGGACTGGAGTGTGGCTGTCAGTGCCCGGCGTGTGGATCCAGTCTGATCGCCAGAAAAGGTGATGTCCGCAAGCACCATTTTGCCCACCAACAAGGGCAAGATACTCGCTCCTGTCTTGAAACCGTATTACATCTTATGGCCAAACAGATCATTGCAGAACAAAAGAAAATCCTGCTACCCGACACATATCTCAAAGCTGAGAAAAGGGACGACGCAGGGAACCTTCATAACCAACATATCTATGAAAAAGGACTAATGGCCTCATTTACACAGATCAGCCTGGAGGTAGCCCGCGATAACTATCGCGCTGATGCGGTCGGGTATCTCGAAAGTTTTGGTGAGCTGGATATAGAAATCCGCGTGACCCATGAAGTAGATAAAGAAAAGGCCGACAAGGTTCGCTCTATAAACAAACCAATGATGGAAGTTGATCTTTCCGAACTTCCACGAGATGCAGGCCCTGAAGACATACTGGAAGCAGTGCTCTATACCGCCCCC
>NZ_SMME01000016.1 GCF_009711465.1 Parendozoicomonas verongulae
CAGCTGGATATGCATTACGACGCGGCCTGCACTTTCAAGCTCAATGATGACCTGCGCCTGAGCAACTTCAAGTTTACTGACACGCTGCTGGAACAGTCAGACAGCCTGAACGCAGATACCGAAGCCGAACGCTTTGATGCGGATATGACGCTGATGTGCAGCACGCTGGCAGGGCTGATTGATGATCAGTTTATGGGGTTGGGTGGT
>NZ_SMME01000278.1 GCF_009711465.1 Parendozoicomonas verongulae
ATGAATCTTCGTTTCCGCAGGGGGCGCTGGGATTTCCGGGCCACACCTACGGCACAGTGGAATAAGAACGCTGCAGGCACAGACCGTGATGAACGTTTGCAGCTAAACGGGAGCTGGGCTGATGGAGATCTTTATGACGCAGATATGCGCTTTGATGGAGGTGTGTCCAGCAGTGCCGGGGAAGATCGCCTGAATAGCCGGTTCCGTTATGCTGGTGCTTATGGCAGCACGGATGCTTCTCTCTCCCATGTTCGTACAGCCAGTCAGCAGACCACAAGCTACGCCCTGAATATGGGTACAAGTTTTATGACCAATGGCGAGTACGTGTCTATTGGTGGTCAGGAGCGTGCTCAAAGTGCGGTTGTCGTTTATATTAATGGCCGGAAAGGGGATCGGTTTGATGTGTTAGTGAATGGTCGCCGCCAAGGGTATGCGGTTGTCGGGCAGCACACGCTTATTCC
>NZ_SMME01000777.1 GCF_009711465.1 Parendozoicomonas verongulae
GCGCAGAAAGGATGCGGAAGAACAGCGCATTGGTCAAATCGCCTGGGAAAAAGAGAAAACTGCCCGGGAGGACAGACTCCAGCAAAACGAACACTTCAAAGCGTATGTGGACGAGCAGCGGATAAAGTACGCCGAGAAGAAGGAACAAAAAGCTCAGAAGCTGGCCAAGGAACGCATGGCCGTTTACCAAAAACAGCAAGAGCAAAAGGAACAGGACGAGCAGCGCAGAAAGGATGCAGAAGAAGAGCGTATCGGCCAAATCGCCTGGGAAAAAGAGAAAGCCGCTCGAGAGGATAGAATCCAGCGCAGCGAAAACTTCAAGACTTACGTGAACGAGCGACGGGTGAAGTACGCCGAGGAGCAGGAAAAGGAGCGTGTGCGACGTGAAGAGGCGCGTCGTAATAGAACCGAGAATGAATATGAAGATGACGGGCATGCATCTTATGATGGTGACGAAGGCGATGGTGCTGGCAGAATGCACAGGCGCCTCAATGTTCATCATCCCGATGATGTTGAAACGCTATCCCAGAACGAACGTGATTCAGAGGTGCCTCCCTCCACAGGGAAAGAGGATGATGTCAAAGTCACTGATTCTCTTAACGACGTTGCTGACGATAACTCAGAGCAAGAGTCAAAGAAAACATCCAGGGTAGGGGAGCCCCCCAGGAATAAGCGTTCAGCTACACAGGCTGAAGCGGTTGCTGCACTGACTATCGTGGCTCAGCCACAGTTTGACAGCGCTCTTGTTGCAGCATTACCAGCAACAGCTACTGAAACAGTGAACAACGCTACGATGCAGATGTTCTCAGGTCACCATCAGATGATCTCAAACTTTCGTAATGGTCGCAGATTGGGGGGTGTGGGGCTTGATCGTGTTGACTCCTCTGCTGTGGAAGCTTCTTTGAGCAGTGGTCTGAAGGGCTCTCTGCAGACGGACGGTGTCTACAGTTACGCGAGTGCTTACAGTAAACGAGGCAATGCCAGCCCTGCCCGCGAGTTGCCCGGTTATAACAATAAGGGTTACGGTTTTGAGGCGGGTATATTCCGGGTTATCGATTCGGAGCTGTTGCTGGGTGTGATGGTTTCGGCAGAAAACAGCAAGCTCTCCCTGAAAGGTAAAGGTGGCAGCACTGATATCACCAGCTTACGTGCTGGCCCATTCTTCTCCTGGAAGAGTGATGACTTCCACATTGATGGTGCCCTGACTGTCGGGCATCACGATGTGAGTGCAAAAGCACACGATACCATCGGCGATGAAAGGTACAAGGGTCATTATTCTATGAATGACTGGGCTGCCTGGATTGGCTCTGGTTATGATATCCATATGGACGCGTTCGTGTCGGGTCTGACTATCACACCAATGGCAGAGGTTATGTATATCGACAGTCGGTCATCCGGGTTTGGTCTGAAAAATGACAACAAAACCCGGGTGAAGGTGCAGGGCAGTAGCCGTCATGACCGCATCGACCGCTTCGGTTTGATGATGGACTATCAGGTGCCAGATTACTCTAACATGGGCAGCTACCTGAGCAGCGTGTACGGTGGTTTTGGTGTTCAGACAAACCACTTCGCTGATCATCAGGCTACAATGAGTCATGCCGACGGTGGTAGCAGTGTAACCGAGAAGCGTAAGCAGCGGGATCACAAGATGCAGTGGTACAAGTTAGGTGTGAACTCCCAGTTGTCGGACACAAGAAACCTGTCGTTCGATCTGGAAGGCACCCGTGGTCGTAACAGCAATAACTATGGGGCTTCCATTACCTTCGAGCAGAAGTTCTGACAGGGTACAATCGCGATAAAAAAACGGGGCTGCCATTTGGCAAGCCCCGTTTTTATTGCGTGCTGTATAGGTAAAGGTTAAATCACCCGGGAAAACTTTTTCTGAGCCTGGGCTGCCGCCATATACTCGTCGAAGGTCATGCAGATATTACGGATCAGCAGTCGCCCCCGTGGTTGAACATGAATGGCTGTATCATCCAGAGTGAGCAGGCCGTCATCGGCCATGACTCTCAGTTCATCCAGCTCCCGTTGAAAATGGGTGAGGAAGTTGATACCAAACAGCTTGTCTACATCCTGAAAGCTCAGGTGAAAATCGCATAGCAGGCGGCGAATAACATGGGCGCGCAGTTGATCTTCACTGTTGCTTTTGTAGCCTTTATTGATGGCCAGTTTGCCAGCCTCAATCATTTCTACATAGCTGGGCATATCTGTGAAGTTCTGTGCGTAGGTGTCACCCACCTGACTAATAGACGACACACCAATGCCAATCAGATCGCAGTGCCCGTGGGTGGTGTAACCCTGGAAGTTACGGTGCAGAACCCCTTCTTCCTGAGCGGCTGCCAGATCGTCATCGGGCAGGGCGAAGTGATCCATGCCGATGTACACATAACCTGCTTCTGTCAGCCGCTGTGTAGTGGCCTCCATAATGCGCAGCTTTTCCTCTGGGGATGGGAGGTCTTCGTCACGAATGCGGCGTTGGGGCATAAACCGGTGGGGCAGGTGAGCGTAGTTGAAGACAGACAGGCGCTCTGGCTGCAGTTCAATCACGCGATCAACGGTTTTCAGGAAACTCTTACAGTTCTGCAGAGGAAGGCCGTAAATCAGATCAAGATTGATGGATTTGAAGTTCATGACGTGAGCCGCATCCATCAGACTTTCAGTCATGGCGGCAGGCTGAATGCGGTTCACAGCCTTCTGTACCGCCGGATCAAAGTCCTGAACACCCAGGCTTATGCGATTAAAACCCAGATCGCGCAGGTGGCCCATCATGGCCCAGTCAGCTTCCCGCGGGTCAATCTCGATGGAGTAATCGGAAAAGTCGCCAAAATCCAGATCAAAATATTTATCAGCGCACTCCATTAGCTGGGAAAGCTGCTCTTTGCTCAGGAACGTTGGCGTACCGCCTCCAAGATGCAGTTGTTCAACCTTTGCGCGGTAACCCAGGTTTTCGGCGTGCATGGCCATTTCCTGGCACATCAGGTCCAGATACGGTTGGGCCTGTTCGCGACGTTTAGTGACAATCTTGTTGCAACCACAGTAAAAGCACACGGTGTCGCAAAACGGAATATGGAAATACAGAGAGACGGGCCGCTGTTCCTGGCCGCTGAGTCTTTCTGCTTCAGTGAAAGTGTCGGCTGAAAACTCACTGGTAAACTGTACGGCTGTTGGGTAGGACGTATAACGAGGTCCTGGGCGATCATAACGCTTCAGGAGGCTGGAATCCCAGATCAGTGAGTGGTTCATGTGAGTTCCCTGAAATCGAACGACTGCAATATTGTTTTTGTCATGTAGCAAATAAATCAAGCTATTTGCACAAAATACTAATTGACAGTGTAAGGAGGTATGGTTCTGCTGCGTTGATGTGCATCAATGGAGTGTGATGTTCTGATTCTGGCGTTTAAATGCCATACGAATTTTAATGATTGCTGTATCGTGTGAGGATAGGTGGATATTCCTAAAAGAAAGAGACCAGCGTAGTAGAACTGGTCTCTATTTAAGTACTTCAGTGCACTTTACGGTGTCTCGACTTTTTCTTTTTCCTCAGACTTCTCAGTTTTTTCAAGCTCATCATTCTGAGTGGAGGCTTCAGGGACGGGTTCGCTGCCAGTCGTTCCCCAGGTTACCTGACCAATACTGTGGCGAATTTCGCTGGGCAGCAAACGACGAGAGTCTTCTGCCATAACGCGAATATCACCGGCGAAGGTCAGCATATCATTGTCATCCGTTCCTACAAGCCGGGAAGCTTGCAGTTCGCCGATAAAGCAGCGGAACAGAGTCTTATCAAAGAATTCAGGGGCATTCTGACCATGCAGCATAGACAATCGTTGAGCCATCTCCTGACTCTGCTTTTCCAGTTCCACTGCATCCACATGGCCAGAACCGTTGCGTAGTAACAGGCTGACGACGACAAAATAGCGTTCCAGCGGCTGTTGAATGGCGCGGGACAGGTTGGTCATGGTGACAAACTCTGAGGTGCTGGAGTCAGGACGGATATAAACGTAGCCGTCCTGAATCAGCAGGTCTACTTCCACCAGAGCACTGAGCCACTGATCCACCACCTCTTCCAGTTCGCTGATTTCCCAACGCAGGAACAGTTCAGCTTTGAGGAATGGGTAAAAGGTCTGGCATTTAGTGAGAATCTCGTTGCGTTCCAGTTCATAGCAATTGGAGAACAGACGACAGATCATGGACGGGATTGCCAGCAGGTGCAGAATATTGTTGCGGTAGTAGGTCATGAGCACAGTGTTGCGCTCATCCAGACAGATAATGTCACCAAGGCTGTCGGAGCGACGCTCCACCATGTTCAGCGCTTCCACCTGCTTGATCATTGCCTGACCATCCAGCTCCACACGGGTGACGTGGCTGCTGTAAGGTACGCGGCTCACCAGCGTGTTCATGGCGTTCAGCAGTAGAGCAAGTTCCTCTTCACCCAGTGCCATGCGAGGGGTGTTAAGCAGTGCCATGCCAACCATATTCACGGAGTTCACAGCTGAAGCCCTGTTGATACGCTTTGCCATTTCAATACCGAGATTGTCGGTGGTTTGACGCAGCCACTCGGGGCGGAACTCCTCATCGTACTCCTGTTCGCGCCAGTCGGGCTGTTCGTTATCGAGGAACTCTCCCAGCTTCATAGGTTCGCCAAAGTTTACGAAGGCGTTACCAAAGTCCTCTTTCAGCGCCGCTACGGTACGGAAGATATCCAGAGGGGACTCTTTCTTTTTCTTGGCACCACGGAGTTCACCCATGTAAGTACTGGCTTCCAGAACTTTCTCGTAGCCAATGTACACAGGCACAAGTGCAATAGGCTTGCTGTGGCTACGGAGGTAGCTGCGCAGCATGATAGACAGCATGCCGGTTTTGGGTTTCAGGGTACGGCCGGTACGTGAACGGCCACCCTCTACAAAGAACTCGGTGGGAAAACCACGGGTAAACAGGGTGTGCAGATACTCATGGAACACAGTGGAGTACAAAGGATTGCCTTTGAAACTGCGACGAATAAAAAAGGCACCGCCACGGCGCAGGATAGAACCCACAATCGGCATGTTCAGGTTAATACCGGCCGCGATATGGGGCACCTGCAAACCACGGTAATACAGAACGTACGACAGCAGTAGATAGTCAATATGGCTGCGATGGCAGGGCAGGTAGACGATTTCGTGGTCCTTGGCCAGATCACGCACCGGCTCTATATGGTTCACCTCTACACCGTTGTAGATTTTGTTCCAGAACCAGGTGAGCAGGATATCCATAAAACGGACGACAGGGTGAGAGTAGTCAGAAACAATTTCGTTGGCGTACTTCTTAGCGCGAAGGTAAGCCTTCTCATGGGTAATACCCTGCTCTTCTACCTCTTTGTCGATCGCACGACGCACTACGTCAGACTCAATCAGGGAGCCAACCAGAGTCCGGCGGTGGGACAAGTCCGGGCCGTTCACAGACGTGTGCAGCTGACGGAAGTGTACGCGAAGAATACGGTTGATTTTACGCAGAGTGCGTTCTGTGTCCTGACCTTCGTCCACAACCTCTTTCAGAGACATGGGGGCGTTAAAGTGCACCAGAGTCTGACGGCCATGGAAAAGAACGGCCAGAAACTTCTTGAAGCGGTTGCCAACGTTATAGTTCCAGGCAAACAGCAGCTTAAATGCAGATTGCTCTTTATCCGGCTGGCGGCCCCAGAACACACTCACCGGTACGATTTGAACATCGGTACCATCGTTATTACTGACAGCTCTGGCAAGGCGTTGCAGACGAGGCGCATTGTGCATCTTCTCTCGGCGAACAATCACCCCTTCCGGCTTGGTGAGGAAGAAATAGGCGTGAGTTTCGTCAATGTCCTGGCCTTTCAGGGGGGCATAAGGGCGAGGCAGGCCTGCCTTCAGGCACTCGCTGTCCAGCACCAGCAGGTCAGACAGGGAACGGTTCTGGAGAACGTAGATGATGGGCTTTCTGGCATCGATCTCGTTATCAGGCAGCTTGGGCAGTGATCCCTGGACGGAGGTTTTCACCCATAGGAACATCAAACGGCGCAGCATATTAAAAAGGTATCGACTGATACTGACAGTTATATCCATGCTTATCTTTCAGCTTTTTGCATTACTTTGTAATGAGTGCATTTTACCATCCTCAGGCGTCGGAGTGTTGATCCCGTACAGAGTTTATCAGGATGGCCAGTCAATCAGGGTCTCTTGTCCTTCCACGCTGATGTCCAGCCACTCTTCGCTACTGCCGGCTGCTTCCTGCCAGAATGAAGCGTTGCATCGTACCCGGGCTTTCAGAGCTGTGTGGGCTTCACGGCCGCAGTCGGCGTCACAATTCCAGGGGGTGGACGTGGAATCAAACCAGACACTTGTCCAGGCCTTGCCCGATGTATTTTCGACAATATTGACCGGAATATGCTGCCCTTCGTGGGTAACCTGCAGGTTATGGCTTCGGCCTCGGGTTTCAGGCCCAGAGCAGCTGTCAAAGCGATCCGTAAGCCACTGGATAATGGCACTTACAGGTTGCTTCATCAGATAAATTTCAATATCCGTTTGAACGTCTTGTTCGTGGGAGCTCATGGTCAGCCTCAACGGGAAGCAGCGGGTTGATAAGTGATGACGTACAGACGCATGTCGAGTCGACAGTGCAGCTGTTGCAGTGCCTCCAGCTTGTCACGCTGGGCGGGCTTAATGTGCCAGAAGTGGGGCGTCATCGCCAGAAGATCCATGATGGTCTGACAGTCTGGCACATTCAGAGTATCTGTAACTGTTGTTTTGCTGGTGAGTTCAAAGCCGTCAGGCAGAGTTTCCAGCAGTTTATCTTCGGGGTAGCTGCGCACATCTTCATAAATGGTCTGGCGCAGCTCCAGCAGGTGGTCCGGCCCGGGGCCCAGCACCATAACCTGACCGCCGGGTTTGAGCAGGCGGGCAAACTCATTCCAGTCGATCCGTGAGAACACACTGACAAGGACATCGGTAGAGTCATCCGGCAGGGGAATATCGGCCACACTGGCAACCAGCCACTGGAGATCTGCATTATCGGTCTTACGACGGCAGCATTGCACGACAGCGGGTTTGGAAATATCAAAACCGGTCACGCTGGCCTTCGGCAAGGCATCTGCGATGCGGGTGGTGTAATAACCTTCACCGCAGCCTGCATCCACAATCACGGGCTGATTTTTGTCCGATACGCTGGCATGAATCGCCTCAATCAAAGCCGTTGCCGGGGCGTTATAAAGATCGGTGTCCAGAAAGCGAGTGCGAGCCTGCACCATCTCGATGCTGTCGCCAGGGCTGGCACTGCGCTTTTTGTGAGAGGGCAGAAGGTTCAGGTAGCCCTGACGAGCACGGTCAAAACTGTGTCGGTTGGCGCAGGCTGCGCCATGGTCACGTCTGAGCAGGGGTTGCCGACAAACCGGGCAACGGAGAGGGGTTGGCATGGTGAGCTGTATACGACTTTTTACGAAAGCGCGTAGTGTACAGCTCCACCGGTTAACCTCAAGTCTGTGCAGAGGCTACTGGGTTATCTGTGGATTCCACAGCCTGCAGCGCAAAGATATAGCCGCAGACAGGTTGCCCATGGAACAGTTCGCTCAACGTTAGATGTTGGGGCTCAGACACGTGACTGTCGTTATACACAACGTAACCTTCTGGCCGTTTTTGAACCGTGACATAGTGGCCACTATGGGCTGATTGGCCATGATGAACAACTATACTGCGCACATTATACTTTTGCTGCACAGGGGGTTCTTCACTCAAGGTGTACCTGCCCACTCCGGCATCAAAGGCCGCCTTATAAAAGGGAATGGTGACAGAGTCTGTTTTGTCGAGGTTTTTCAAGAGTGCCTTACCTTCTAAACTGCGCCGAACGGTCTTTTGATTGGCTATATCGTACTGTGACAGTTTGGCTAGAGCGATCAGTGCTCTGGGAGGCTCGGAGCCTGTAAAAGTGCAAACAAACTGCGACATATCCTGAGTGCCATCAAGTAGTTGCATACGCTCTGTGGATGACGTTGGGCCACTTTGACCTTCTTTGATAAGTCCGGCTTTAACTAAATCGTCCTGTGACCAGTCAAGGCGGCTTTCAATCTCCAGATCTGTTTTTTCCAGTAACTTATCAACGCAGGTATTTAGCGTGGTTTGCCTTGCAACTTCTTTTGAGGCCATCTCGGGAATGGGTAAAGCCAATAGTGTCGAGCGCTCTGGCTCGCTTTTATCGGTACCATGCAGACGTCTGGTAAGGACGTTTCCGTCTTTCTCAAGGCTCAGAAAGGTCAGAGCCAGCACGGAGCTGGCTGTGGACTGATTCAGGCCCAGTACCTCGCAAATATTATCCAGAAACTCCTGAGGGTCCTGCTGGCTGTGATTGAGAATAGAATCGCGGGATACTTCTCCTTGAGTCAACTGATTTTTTGCATTTTCATAGGCCACATAGCTGCCAATAAACGTGTCCATCAGTTGTTCAACAGGTGCGCTGTTCCAGGATTCAGGCTCCTGTTTGTTCATGGTATTGAGTTTTTCGCACAGGTTAAGGGTATCCGTTCGCAGCTGATAGAAAGGCAGAGAGTTTCTGTTTAGACGTTGGAAAACCCCCTGTGGAATCTCCTGTGAGTAGGCTTCCTGAGGAATGCCATGAAAACTAAGCAGGTCAGCGACTGCCTGCATAGCGGCATTCATAAAGCAGGTATTACCCCGGTTTTGCAGGCCAGAAGACGATACTTCACTAACTTCTACGACGCTCTCATAAGCATCTTGTGCAAAATGGTATATCGGAACCGATGTGTCTTCGGTTAGATCAATGATGTCACCGGAAAGAGTTTCTGGTGTGCTGGAAGGACGCATCATAAAGGTGTCCGGCTTCAGTGGAACCTGTACCACTGCTCTTTCGGTTATATCAACTTTGGGCTTTTTACTGGGCGTTGTCTCATAGTCATCAGGTAGTGGAGAAAGGGTCTCTCCTTCTTCGGAAAGGCCGGAAGTATTGCCAAAATCAAAAAATGTAATGCCCCAATGGGGGATTGTCCGGCCAGAGGGCATGACGGTAGGCTGCGATGATCCACCTGCACTCTCATTCTCACGAGGCCTTTTCTGTGCCCGTTGAGAGGGTGGTGGCGATGGGGGAGGTGTTCCCGGAACTTGGTGGAAATCCATTTTGCGACCCTGTCGTAATGAGTTATGAAGCCATTAGAAAGGTCGCGATAATGAATGTTCTGAGTATGTCAGGGCGGCTGGCTGATGTGTCAGTAGCTCTGAGTGGCTTTGGCAGGCACCTCATACTGCCTTTCGATTTTGGCGACTTCTACTTTGTAGCCGTTGTACCACTGCTTTCTACCAAGCTTTTGTGCCATGGTATGGTCAGCTTCTGCTTTCCAGCGACGGATACTGGCTTCATCCGGCCACCAGGACAGGGCCAGTTCCTGATCTCCCTCCATCATAGCGACAAAGTTGAGGCAGCCAAACCGGTTGAGAGCCATATCTCTCAACCGTACGGCAGTAGTGGAATATTCCCGGTAGCTCTCTTCATCAGTGATAGCCACAGTGGCCTGAAAAATCACAACGTACATCAGGCTTTCCCCAAAAGGTTCACAAGAATCTGCTGGTAAATATCCGACAATGTGTCCAGATCTTCCGCCTTTACCCGTTCATCTACTTTATGAATGGTATCGTTGCAGGGGCCAAGCTCCAGAACCTGAGCGCCGGTAGGAGCAATAAAGCGGCCATCGGATGTGCCTCCAGCTGTGGATAACACAGTTTCATAGCCACATACCGTACGAATGGCGCTAACGGTTGCGGAAACCAGATCACCTTCTGCGGTTAAAAATGGTTGGCCGTTGAGTGTCCACTGAATGTCGTAAGTCAGGTTGTGGCTATCCAGCAGCTCTTCAAAGCGGGTACGCAGGCCAGCATCGGTCTGTTCCGTTGAAAAACGGAAGTTGCAGACAATATTCAGCTCACCGGGAATAACATTGGTAGCACCTGTGCCGGCCTGAATGTTGGATATCTGAAAGCTGGTGGGAGGGAAGAACTCATTGCCTTTATCCCACTCGGTTCCTGCCATTTCAGCGATAGCTTCGGCTGATGTGAACACTGGGTTTTCCGCCAGATGGGGATAGGCCACGTGGCCTTGAATGCCCTTAATGGTGAGCTTCGCCCCCAATGAACCCCTGCGACCATTTTTAATCACATCACCTACTTTATCAGTGCTGGATGGTTCACCGACCAGACACCAGTCGATTTTTTCTCTGCGCTTTTCCAGCGCTTCAATCACTTTTACTGTGCCGCAGGTGGCCGGACCTTCTTCATCACTGGTAATAAGCAGTGCAATAGAGCCGTTGTGATTGGGGTGCTCCTCTATAAAATGCTCTATGGCAACAATGATGGAGGCGATGCTGCCTTTCATATCTGCCGCTCCACGGCCACACAGATAACCGTCGTGTATACGAGGTTCAAAAGGCGGGAATTGCCACTGCTCTTCTGGCCCTGTTGGTACAACATCGGTATGACCTGCAAATACGAACAGGGGGCCCGTGTCTCCTTTGCGTATCCAGAGGTTGTCTGCAGTGCCGTTGTGATCGGAATAACGCATGGGCTCAGTCTGGAAACCCAGGGGTTCCAGGCGATCAATCAAAAGTTGCTGGCAACCGGCATCGTCTGGCGTCACGGACGGGCGTGAAATTAACTCGCAGGCCAGTGATAAAGTGGGAGACAGGTGGGGCATTCGTTGATTCTTCTTTATTTATTTGCTGCGATGATAGCAGATTGAATCGCTGAAGTTTGCGTCAGAAGGGATTTCTATTCCATACTGGATGAAATAGCTGTTACAACGTTTTGAATAAACATAAACACCAATTCCAAGGAATGCCCGAGAATGAACAGCTCCCAGTTATTGCTGGCCCACTTCCCTGAAGAGTTTGCAGCCTTGTCCTGTGTTCACACCCGTATTTATGTGGGCATTCTTGAGAAAGAAGACGAAGGCATGTACCAGATCGGTTGGGCCATGTACTTCTATGAAGATGAAGAGCATACCCAGGCCAGCGAACAGGAACCCCAGTTTCTTGTAAAAGATCTGTCATTACCCCCTGACGATCTCAATGCTGCACTGGATGCTTTCCAGAGTCTGCCTTCCATTTATGGAGATGATGACCAGTCCTGCCATTATAAGCTGGTGATCACTTACTAAAAGCTTCCCAGAAGTGAAATTCCAGAGCGCAGCTGGCTCGGTGCGCTCACGCTTCATTCCATATCATGAATCTGCATATCCAGCGCCCGGGTTGAAATCTGAATCTCTACTGCACAGACAATCAGCGAGGCTAGCAGCAACAGCAGGCAGGCGCCAAATACCAGAACGGCTGTTTCCATCATTCCCAGATACAGAAAAAACATATCCATAACACAGAGAATAAAGCTGCCAATCCCTAACCCCTGCATGTGTTTAATGAGCATCATACGGGTGCGCAGGTTGCTGATCTGCTCCGGCAGCTTGAGTTGTTTCGGGTTACTCTGAAACTCTTTGTGCAGACTGCGAATTAACCCTGCCAGAGTGAGGAACTTGTTGGTGTAGGAAAGAAACAGTAACGAGATGGCAGGAAAAAACAGGGCCGGGGTTGTCAGGGTAAGCTGCATGAGAATTTGGTGAATATCCGGGGGAATGATATAAACAGAGAATAATAATAAACAAACCACAGAACGGGAACCTGTGGTTGCGTCAGGGGATAACAATGTTTGAAGCATTAGTGAAAGGGTGTGCCCGATTGATTGCTACCATGCACAGCCCTCATCCGGCATGGCTGGGAATGGATCGGGATATGCGTAAGCTGATGTCCCTGTTTGACCGGGCTCCTTCACCAGAGCAGCAACCACCTCAAAAACTGCGACGCTCCTATCGTTTGAGCACATCACTCTGGAGTCTTCCCACCGAATCATCCGTGACTGTGCGAGATGAGAAGATCAACGATAACGTGACTCTGCGCTGGTATGAATCTGCTGGCGATAACGAACAGTGCCTGGTGTACTTCCATGGTGGAGGCATGATGGTTGGGGATTTGCAAACCCATGACCGTTTCTGTCGACGAATTGCCCGCAAGCGCAGAATGACCGTTGTGGCTGTGGATTACCGACTGGCTCCTGAGCACCCTTTTCCTGCTGCTGCAGAGGATGCTATTCAAGCCTGGAACCATGTCGCCCAAAGCTGGCAAGGGGCAGACAAAGATCTCCGTAATCTGGGTATTGGTGGAGACAGTGCCGGTGGTTATCTGGCGACAATGGTCTGCCAGCAGGCGATATTGTCCGGTTTAACGGTGAGGTCAGAAGTCATGCCCGCATGGCAGTGGCTGATTTATCCGGTGGTTGATTGCACGGAACGCGCCGGCGAATCGATGGGGACTTTCAGTCATAGCTTGATCTTAACCAGTCCACTCGTGTGCCGTTTTCATGATGCTTATATTCCTGAGCGGAAACAGCAGGACTTACTGGAAGCGTCCCCCGGTCTGGCATCCAATGAGGTGCTGGCGCAGATGCCACCGGCAGTTGTGATTACTGCAGAGTACGACCCTCTGCGGGATCAGGGGTTGGGCTATGCCCGCAAGCTCCGTGCGGCCGGTGTAGCGGTGGTCTCTCACCATGAGGCAAAAATGCCCCATGGCTATATCGCTTTTGGCGGATTTTCTGAGGGTGCTCTTCGGGGGATTGATAAGGCCGTCAGTCTGATAGATATGATCTGTCTGCAGGCGCGTCGCACCTTGCCGGGAG
The DNA here is from genome assembly GCF_009711465.1 of Parendozoicomonas verongulae. Lineage (GTDB taxonomy): Bacteria > Pseudomonadota > Gammaproteobacteria > Pseudomonadales > Endozoicomonadaceae > Sansalvadorimonas > Sansalvadorimonas verongulae. The sequence continues at coordinate 12,726 of NZ_SMME01000777.1, forward strand.
AGACGGTTAAAAGCAAGGCTGCTCGCTCCCCTGAAGCTGAATGCTCGGTGGCAGCCGTTGCTCGAAAGAGCTGATCAGTAAGTACCCGGATCATTGAAGAGTAATGTCGATACATCTCAGATTGTCTTGATTAAAGTCTCAATTATTGCCCTCTTCTTCTCCGGGTAGGCGTCACTGTCCGAGTTATTGGCAGGTAAATGAAAAAGGTCGAGCCAATAGTTGAGGATGTCTCGGAGAGTGCCCCGGTGCAGTGAAAGATCACTGTCGTTTTCTATACAGGAACCTCCCAGCACAAGATGAATCCAGGGGCGCTCAAGCTCATGGCGGATAAACAGGTAATAGGCATTGGACAGATAACAGTAGTTGAGGATGTGCAACATCTCTTGAGGAATATGGCTGACAGGTATTTTCAAAACCAGAAGATCGCCTCGAATCGGTAAAGAGGCCGGGTGTCCGAATACGGCTTCGGCACCATGGCCGCTGGCATTGATAATGAAGGTTTTTGTATCTGCGTTGAAGTGCTGCGAGAGTTCCTGGTAGCTGGAAAGAGGCTCATCCAGCTGGGTGATTACGATGTTCTGCTCAATGGCTTGTTTCAGGAAATGGAGTAGCACAGATGAAGTCTCCACTTGAATCAGGTTTTCATAGACAATGGACTGTAAAGTGTTTTTCTCCCCTGAAACGGCCCTTATCAGCTCAGGGCCGTGGTGTTTCTGAAAGAGCGGAGCTGAGTAAAGCTGGTTGATACCGTCAATGGTTTCGGTTCTTGATTGTTCGGGTTTCTGGACGGCAGGAAGAACGATGGCCTGTTTTTTCTGTACAGCTTGTCCAAGGTTTGGATCCTGACTGTATTTCTCCCAGAGGTTGTGTGAGCGTTGTAATAATTCTGGCCACTGTTCCGGGTTGAGCATTTTTCCTATGCTGAATGGCATCACCAGCCCGCCGGCAATCTGGCTTGGGTAGTTATCTGCCAATGTGGGCTCCCGAGTGTTTGGGATAACTCTGGAACATCCCCTTGGAAGAGAATAACTGATGATGCGTATGGATATATCCTGTCTTCCCCTGCTATTCAAATCTTTGCGAAGGCTGAGTGCGGCAAAAAGGCCGGTGTAGCCTGCCCCCAGAATCACTATCTCGTGCTTCTTATGGTCTGGTGAGGGTTTGATAATCTCTGGGGTGATGTGAAGACTGACTTGCTCTGCAACAGCGGGTGCTAAAGTCACACCTGCCCCGCCAAGCCCATAGGCATGGAATACTGGCGCGCGAGTGTCTGGCCCCCGGGTTTTATCCCAGTACAGAGGGATAAGGCTGGAATAGTGCCGTAGCCCGGTTAACCCTTCCACTTCGCCATGTCGCAGTGCCAGATTGGCAAGCGCGAATAAATTGGGGAGCCTGACAGGCTGCGTTGATGGATGTTGTGATTGTGTTGCC
>NZ_SMME01000061.1 GCF_009711465.1 Parendozoicomonas verongulae
TTGGGTGAAAGACCGGTTGCACCCATCATGATCACAGACAAAGGGCCTGCCTATTGCGTGGACACCACAGGCCCTCACGGGATATTTTTTTACATCAAATCTTAGCGTGTTCATCTCCGAGATGTTCACGGGCAATTGTTCACTGCCAGACTGAATTTGAGTCACATCTGTAAGAGTGCCATCGGTATCGAGTGTACATTCCCCTGCACTGGCGCAAAGAACACTCTGAAATA
>NZ_SMME01000279.1 GCF_009711465.1 Parendozoicomonas verongulae
ATCTTCGGGCAGCGTATTGATTCGCTGGTGGAGTTGTCACAATGAGCACTCCTGAAAAGATCGCCAGCAACTGGAAGAAGCTTCCCGAGCCTTTGCGCAAGAAGGTCATACTCTCCGCTATCCACGGGCTACCTGTTAGCAGAGCTGTGTCAGATCACCTGATCGCCCTTGGCCGCCTCAGTGGTGGGTTGCCATGGAAACAACACGTTGGCGCAATAGGCGAGCTTCTGCGCCGCTCCCCTGCCACTATTAAACGACGCAACAAGGCTACCGTTGACTCTGGGTACTTGCAGGTAATCTCCCGCCGTCGTCCAGGTATCAAGTCCTGTGACTGGAATGAATACCGCCTCAATGTCCGTCGTATTTTGGAGGACGGATACTCTGTTGCCCCTGCTCAGGTTCAAAAGGAAGTGGAGCAGGCACTTACCTGTGAGGCCAGTAAAATCAAACCGGCTCAAAATG
>NZ_SMME01000678.1 GCF_009711465.1 Parendozoicomonas verongulae
GTGGTTTTAACCTTGAGAGAGACTAATAAAAAAAAATAAAAAGGACACCCAATATTTAGAACTGCGCAGCTCTATAATTAATGGGTGTCCTTTATTATTTTTATCTCATTTCAAACAACTCTTGATGTAGATTCTCCTTTTTAAAGCCATGCGCGAACAGATCAGTTTTCAGCATATTGCCAAGCCCACTTGGCCCACAAAACCATATGCTAGCTGTCTGCCAGGCTGGTACCAGACTTCTTAAATTGTTGCCATTGAAGCTGCCTTTTGGTTGGCCAACGAAATCGTGCAGGGTGACATTGGTTTTTTCACACAGTGTCTGGAGTCGCGTCATAAGCGGGGAATCAACGTTCGTTGCCATGTAAAATAAGTCCACTGGCTTACTATTGCCGTTCGCAGCCAAAGCTTCCAGCTGTGCGAGAAATGGTGTGATGCCAATACCCCCTGCAACCCAGATCTGGCGCGTACAGGCATCCTGAAAATTAAACTTCCCGTATGGACCTTCAACGGTTACCTGATCACCAACCCTCAGTTCTTTGACCATCTTACTGGTATAATCGCCAAGGGATTTGATTATGAATGAAAGACTGGAGTTATTTTGATCCCAGGACGAGGATAGCGTAAAAGGATGAGATTCTTTGTCTCCCTGTATTGTCAAAAACGCAAATTGTCCGGGCTTATGGCCTTTCCAACCGTTTTCTACTTGAATCGATACCTCAAGAGAATCCATCTTTTTGTAGTTTAAGAGGGCCGATACATTTCCTTTTACTTTGTTGTTTTTACCAATTAGGCCAAAGAGGCTATAAAAGGCAGAGACTGCACCCGCCAGCATTAACAGACCGATTACAATGCCGATAGGGGTAACCCAGTAGCTGAATGCCATGAAGACGACCGAATGACATACCAAGGCTAAATACAGCACAGGAACGAATTTGTGAAGCAGGGCAAAATGCCGATAGGATAACTTTTTAATCAGAGAGAGGATAAGAATGACGACAATCACATAAAATGCAATTTCCCCGATATCCCGGGCGGGGCCTCTAAAATCATGCAACCAGCCTTGAATACCTGTGAATACAGGCCTGCCCCCTCCCCTATGACCACCATGATCTTCAGGGCTGAACCAATCAGGAATCGTTGTCCAACCCCAGTGGAAAAGCGAGGCAATAAGTGCGGTAATACCCAGCCACTTGTGGATACGATAGCCCTTATCCAGCCCGTTCAGGTAGCTCTCCAGCCAAACCGGTCTGGTTGATAAAATCATGGCAAGGCTCATTGACGCAATAGCCAGGATTCCTGAATACTGCATGATGACGTTCTGGCGTTGTTCATAAGTGAACAGATAGGAAACCAGCCAGAGAAGAGTGATGGCTACCAAGACGCCGACAAATTTTTTGGAAAGATTGGACATAGCTTTCACATCTAATAGGAATTGGGAGTTTCTGATTTTCGTTATTGTCAATTGATGCCTGACCGTACAGGATCACCGTGTGCCGGAATAGTAAGAGAGTGGTGTAGCGGAGGTATCCCTAAATGTACTTAAATGTATCCGACTTGTTCACTACTTGTACACGACTCAGGAGATCTGACTGTCAGGAATAACAAAGCACCGTAATCAATAAGTGTTCTTTATCTCTCTTCCGCCTACCTTTTCCTTAACCAAAGAAGACGAAACCTTTAACTTTCAGGTATGATACCGACCATGCTGACGTACCTAGAAAGTGCTTACGCCCTAATATCGAAGAGTACTATTACTTAGTCAAGCTAACACTTGTAGTTATTAAGTAAGGATATTGTATGAAAATTGCTGTATTTGGCAGTTTGGGGATGCTTGGCTCCAGAGTCGCATCGGAAGCGAGCCGCAGGGGTCATGAAGTAAGTAAATTTGATCATCCTAATAGCATATCCAAAGACCATGAAGGTCTCATCCCATTAGACATCAGTGATACCGAGAGTGTTGTGTCAGCAATTAACTCTTGTGATGCAACAGTCATTGTTATTCCTCCAAGCAGGGACGGAGGTTCTCACGAACCTCTCCTTCAGGCACACCAGAATATTATTGCTGCAAAACCTTCAGGGCGAGTACTGGTTGGTGGTGGAGGTGGAAGCCTTGAGGTAAATGGTGTGCGCCTTATAGATACCCCTGATTTCCCCACACGTTACATAAAGGAAGCCACGACTGTTGCTAATATTCTGGATATGTATCGAGGTTCCGAGGGTCTGAACTGGACGATTTTATCTCCACCTATGAGCCTTGCCCCTGGGGTGAGAACAGGCTCTTATAAAATGGGCATCGATAGCCCCGTTGGTGATGCTATTAGCGCTGAGGATTTCGCTGTTGCATTTATTGATGAGATCGAAAACCGCAAGCATATAAATATGCGTTTCACTGTTGCCAACTAGCCAGGGAAGTAAGAAGTAAAGGAAGGAAGAAAGAGAAGTAAAGGACACCCAATGTTTAAAGCCGCTGCAGTAATTGGGCTTGCAATAATCGCTACCTGAGAGGCAATAACCTCCATAGATAGCGGACGCTCAGGGCGCACCCCACTGCGGTGAGAAACTTCAGCAATAACAGGCAGCATGGAATAAGCAACGTGACCGGTACCTGCAACTTACCCACCAAACACACGACGAGCCACACCAGTACCATGCAACCAGCCTTTACCCACACTCTCGGCGTACTCTTTAAGTGCAGCTGCCCGCCCAATAGCCCGAATAAACACAGGCTTACCGGGTCGAACTGTCTGCAACCACGCAGCAGCATCTATCCCCAGCCGATGCAGAATTGGAGGCAACTCAGATGCAATCGCTCCACGCTTATCGCCCCTCAGTGCCCGACCAGTCCAATCAACAAATTGAAAGTAATCCGTGAGCGCAAAAGGAATTCTCCCCTTTTGTTGATTATCAACTTGCAAGGGCTTCAGCGACTTGGCTTGCTGCCCATTCACTCTGTACTGCTCTATCCGTTCCTGAAGCGAGGTAAAATCAGAAGCCTCGGGGCTATCTGCCAAACCAGCCCGCACCGGATTTAAATCCACATACGCCATACAGGACAAAACAGCAGCCTCATCCAGCAATGCCTGACTCTTAAAGCGCCCTTCCCAGAATCGCCCCTTACAATCGTCTTCCTCATTGGCTTTACGAGCTAGATACTCATTCAGGCAGCGCATAAACCAGCTAATACTTTGCAGGCGCTCACGATAACCCTCTGCATATTCCTCAACGCGAGTATACTCAGCCTTATCCAAAGACTCCCCCGCCAAATACCTCTGCACCAGAAACGGCCCTTTAAAGAGCTGAGTCCACCGTGCAAGAACAGCATGCGTGCTCCAACCCTTCGCCTGTTCAGCATTTATATGGAGAACTGTATGGTAATGATTCGACATCACAGCATAAGCACACACCTCAATTGCAAAGATACCCGCCAACTCCTTCAACCGATCAACAATCCAGGGCTTGCGGTGCTCATAACTGGTGCCAGTCACATGATCTTCTCCGCACAGAAATGCTCGCCGAACGCAGCGAGCTATGCAGTGGTAGTACGGTGTCGTTTGAGCATCAATCAGGGTGTTGCGGGCACTGGTCATAGGCTTCTCCGAGAAGTGAGGAGAAGAAAATAGACCAGTGCGATGGGGTGTCAAATCAATGGGTGTCCTTTATATTTTATTCTGATGAGTTAGCAACCTGATCCGGTGTTGTCGCTGGATTGTCAGACGCGCCATATTTACAGCTAATCCCGAACAACATACGCCTCAAG
>NZ_SMME01000348.1 GCF_009711465.1 Parendozoicomonas verongulae
ACTGAACAACCACCGACTGAAGTCGGTGGGTTAGCTTGAAGGACTGAAAGTCCGGATACGCGTCAAAGACGCGTTGTTGGAGTCAACCTTCAGTCCTAAAGTTATCATCATCTTTGGGTTCAAAATGATGCTCGAGATATTCCTTAATCATTTCATCTGTCACGTTACCTGACGTTACGCAGAAATAACCTCGCGCCCAAAAATGGCGACCCCAATAGCGCTTCTTCAAATCAGGAAAACTTTCGAAAAGCTTCGACGAGGTTCTCCCTTTTATCCGACGCATGATTTCACTCGGTGCCATATTCGGTGGAGCAGACACCAGCAAATGCACATGATCCTTACTGACAACCCCTTTCAGAATCTCTATCTCAAAAGCGTGACACGTTTGCCTGATCAGCTCTCTTGCACGGTATCCAACATCTCCCTTGAGAACCTGATACCGATATTTCGTGACAAACACGAAATGGTAGTTAATCCTGAAAACTGTGTGACTACCGTACCTGTACTCCATCGCAGCCCTTCTACACCGAGTGAACCGCGATAAACTATCACAGCTAAAGCTGACCGGCTAAAGCCGGTGGTTTTAACCTTGAGAGAGACCAATAAA
>NZ_SMME01000277.1 GCF_009711465.1 Parendozoicomonas verongulae
CCTCTGCGGCGTCACCTTCGATACGGTCAGTCAGCTTAACTCTCACCGCCGGGGCAGCCGATATGCTCTATGCCGGGGAAAGCAGAGCACCACCTGCCTCTGTGGTATCACCTTCGCCTCGGTCAGCCTGCTTAACTCTCACTGCCAGGGCAGCAGAGACGTTAGGTGCAAGGGGAAGCGCAACACCATCTGCCCCTGCGGTGCCAGTTTCGATTCGGCCAGCTTACTTAACTCTCACCGCCGGGGCAGCCGCGACGCCCAATGCCAGGGGAAGCGGAACACCACCTGTCCCTGTGGTGCCACCTTTGCTTCGGTCAGTTTGCTTAACTCTCACCGCAAGGGCAGCCGAGATGCCTGGTGCAAGGGGAAGCGGCTCATGAAAAAATAAGCCGAGATTTAAAAAGAACCGCTATTCCCCCTGAAACTGTTTGGGTCCATAACTTTACCGGGTTTGAAAATT
>NZ_SMME01000484.1:0-598 GCF_009711465.1 Parendozoicomonas verongulae
GGGTGTCGCTGCTACTCCGGCGATGAGAGTAAAGCCGGTTGACCGAATCGAAGGTTGTGCCACAGAGACAGGTGGTGTTCATCGTCCCCTTGCACTGGGCGTCCCGGCTGCTCTGGCGGTGGGAGTTAAACAGGCTGACCGAATCGAAGGTTGTGCCGCAGGAGCAGGTGGTGTTCCGCGTCCCTCTGCACCGGGCGTCGTTGCTGCTCTGGCGGTGGGTTTTAAGCCGGTTGACCGTATCGAAGGTGATGCCGCAGGGGCAGGTGGTGTTCCGCTTCCCCTTGCATTGAGCGTCTTTGCTGCCCTTGCGGTGAGCGTCAAGCATGGTAACCGTTTTGAAGGTGACGCCACAGGAGCAGGTGGTGTTCCACTGTCCCTTGCAGCAGGCGTCCCTGCTGCTCCGCCGGTGAGAGCAAAGCTGGTTAACTGTATCGAAGCTGGCGCCGCATGGGCAGGTGGTGTTCTGCTTTCCCTTGCACCGGACATCGCTGCTGCTCCGCCGGTGAGCGTTAAGCAGGTTGGTTGAATCGTAAGTGGTGCCACAGGAGCAGGTAATGTTCCGCTTCCCCTTGCACCGGGCATCACTGCTGCCCCGGCG
>NZ_SMME01000484.1:718-1022 GCF_009711465.1 Parendozoicomonas verongulae
GGTCCCGCAGGGGCAGGTGGTGTTCCGCTTTTCTCGACGTACTGTCTCTTTCTCATTTTGGCTTGATATTTCTACTTCTGGTGTAGGGCTACCGTAGTCCAAATCATCTGGGACTATTGATTCAGCTTCATAAACCTCTTCAATCTCTTGTTTAACAACTTTCCGACAATGAATTTCCCAGGCGTGGATATCAGAGTTAAAAGGCAGCGAAAATCCATCAACGGATTCACCTGTTATTATCGGGTCATCTGCCGCTGACAGGGAATGAACTTTGCTGATAGTTGCGGAGCAGGTAGAACCCTCA